>WFVC01000019.1 GCA_015491815.1 Gammaproteobacteria bacterium
GATCAATAAACGCATTACCCTTCATGCGTTTTTTGACTTCATTCATGTCCAGCCCACGGTATGCATTCCAATCGGTCATGAGCACCACTGCATCGGCGTCTTCCAGAGTTTCATAGATGTCATCAACATAGGCGATGGAATCAGGCAGCAGCGGTCTGGCTTCTTCGACGCCCTGCGGATCATGGGCGCGCACCGTTGCGCCCTTGTCGGCCAGCGCGGGGAGGATGGCCAGCGCCGGTGAGTCGCGCATGTCGTCGGTTTCAGGCTTGAAGGTCAGGCCGAGAACGGCAATGGTTTTACCGGCTTCACTGCCGCCGAGCGCGGCGCGAATTTTCTGCACCATGCGGGCTTTTTGCGCGGCGTTGACTTCAACCACGGTTTCGACAATCCGTGATGAGACGCCATGTTCCTGGGCGATGCGAATCAGCGCCAGCGTATCTTTCGGAAAACAGGAGCCGCCATAGCCGGGGCCGGCGTGCAGAAACTTGCGACCGATGCGCCCGTCCATGCCCATGCCCTTGGCCACGGCCTGTACATCGGCGCCGACCGCTTCACAGAGCTGGGAGATTTCATTGATGAAACTGATTTTTGTCGCCAGAAAAGCATTGGAGGCGTATTTGATTAACTCGGCGCTTTCCAGTTCGGTAAACATGATCGGCGCTTCGATCAGATTGATGGGGCGATAGAGTTCGGATAGCAGGGCTTTGGCGCGATCGCTTTCAACGCCCAGTACCACACGATCAGGGCGCATGAAATCACCGATGGCCGCGCCTTCGCGCAGAAACTCAGGGTTGGAGGCGACATCAAAATCAGCGTCAGGATTGGTTTCCTCGATGATGCGTTTGACCTGCCGAGCGGTGCCAACGGGGACGGTGGATTTATCGACGATGACAGTATAGCCGTTTAAGTGGGAGGCGATTTCTTTTGCAGCGGCATAGACGTAGCTCAGATCCGCGTGACCATCACCCCGTCGGGTGGGCGTACCGACAGCGATAAAAACCAGATCGGCCTCGCTGACATTCGACCCCAGCTCGGTAGAAAATTTCAGACGACCGGCATCGGCATTGCGTTTGACCAGATCATCCAGACCGGGTTCGTAAATCGGGATCCCTCCGGCATTGAGCTTGTCAATTTTATCCTGAGCAACATCCACGCAGATTACATTTGCGCCGAATTCAGCGAAGCATGCGCCAGACACCAGGCCGACATAGCCGGCGCCAATCATTACCACATTCATTTTTATATTCCTTAAGTTACAATTTTAATATTATTGGTTCATCCTTCGACAGGCTCAGGACGAACGGTGTTTGTCTTATTTCCTTCATCCTTCGACAGGCTCAGGATGAACGGTGTTTGTATTATTTTCTTCATCCTTCGACAGGCTCAGGATGAACGGTGTTATTTCATATTCGTTCGCCCTGAGCTTGTCGAAGGGCGACTAGCGTTACGAGCCAGCCGAGATATTTCTTTCCAGTCGCCACGTATTAATGCTTCTTTCTTTTTCCTGCACCAGCCTTTGATCTGTCTTTCATGGCTCAATGCTTCTTCCCGAGTTGGGAACTCGTCAACATATGCGAGTTTTACCGGTAGGCGTGTGCTGGTGTAACACTTATAGCTACCGGTTTGATGCTCACCAATTCGTTTTTCAATATTCTCAGTATGTCCCGTGTAATAGGACTTGTCTGCGCATTGTAATATATAAACCCAGAATCCCATGCTTTTCCCTCCCTGGAAAATATTTAAATTTTAGTGCTCATCCTTCGACAAGCTCAGGATGAACGGGGTTCGTATTATTCCTTCATCCTTCGACAAGCTCAGGATGAACAGGGTTCGTATTATTCCTTCATCCTTCGACAGGCTCAGGATGAACGGTGTTCGTATTATTTTCTTCATCCTTTGACAAGCTCAGGGCGAACGGAATTAATCAGGGGCTCCTTAGGCTACAAATTTTCAAGATACCATTGATAAGTTTGTGTTAAACCGTCCTTAAGTGAATAACTGGCTTTCCAGCCCAACTCGCTCATGCGGCTGACATCCAGCAGTTTGCGCGGGGTGCCGTCGGGCATGCTGGTGTCAAACTCGAACTCGCCTTCGTAGCCGACCACCTCGCGGATGGTTTCCGCCGCTTCACGGATGGTGACATCGGCGCCGACACCAATATTATAGATACCATCGCCAATGCCTTTTTCCATCAGGAACACGCAGCCATCGGCCATATCATCGACATGCAGGAATTCGCGCATGGGCTTGCCGGTGCCCCAGATAGGAACGGTTTTGTCCCCGTTAAGTTTTGCTTCGTGAATCTTGCGCATCAGCGCCGGCAGTACATGACTGGATTGCAGATCAAAATTGTCATTCGGGCCATACAGATTGGTGGGCATGACGGAGATATATTTTGTTCCGTACTGGCGGTTGAATGATTCGCATAATTTAATGCCGGCGATTTTGGCGACGGCATAAGGCTCGTTGGTTTGCTCCAGCGGGCCGGTCAGCAGATGTTCCTCTTTCATGGGCTGCGGGCATTCACGCGGATAGATACAGCTGGAGCCGAGAAACATTAAACCGCCGACATTATTTTCATAGGCGGCATGCACGACATTGGTTTCAATCACCAGATTCATGTAAATAAAGTCAGCGCGTAGTTCATTGTTGGCATGAATGCCGCCGACTTTGGCGGCGGCGAGAAAAATGTAGTCGGGTTTTTCTGCGCGCATGAAATCATGCACGGCCGCCTGATTGAGCAGATCCAGCTCTTTATGCGTGCGAGTGATAAGGTTGCGGTAACCCGCTTTGTCCAGCCGCCGCATGAGTGCGGATCCCACCAGCCCCCGATGGCCGGCCACATAGATTTTTGCGTTTTTGTCCATTTTTTATTTCAGCTTCATTCGTTGTATTTGAAGGTTTTGAACCCCTGGTTTTTACACATTTCATCCCGGCGGGCGAGTTCGAGATCGTGTTGCACCATTTCGGCAACCAGTTCTTCGAATGAAATTTTCGGCGTCCAGCCCAGTTTCTGTTTGGCTTTGGCGGGATCGCCCAGCAGGGTTTCCACTTCGGTGGGGCGGAAATAACGGGGATCGACGCGTACGATGATGCTGTCTTTCTTTAGTTTTGTGTCACCGGGATTCACGATAATGCCGGTTTCATCGACGCCCTTGCCTTCCCAGCGCAGTTCGATGCCCAGCTCTTTGGCGGCGGCGTTGACAAAGTCACGCACCGAAAACTGTTTGCCGGTGGCGATGACAAAATCTTCCGCGCTCTCCTGTTGCAACATCAGCCATTGCATTTCGACGTAGTCTTTTGCGTGGCCCCAGTCACGTTTGGCGTCCAGGTTGCCCAGATACAGGCAGTCTTCCAGACCGAGAGCAATACGCGCCATGATACGGGTAATTTTTCGGGTGACGAAGGTTTCGCCGCGCAGGGGCGATTCGTGGTTAAACAGGATACCGTTGCAGGCGTACATGCCGTAGGCTTCGCGGTAGTTGACGGTAATCCAGTAGGCGTACATTTTCGCCGCGGCATAAGGGCTGCGGGGATAAAAAGGGGTGGTTTCCCGCTGCGGGATTTCCTGCACCTTGCCGAACAGTTCCGAGGTGGAGGCCTGATAGAACCGGGTTTTTTTCTCCAGATGCAGAGTGCGGATGGCTTCGAGTATGCGCAGGGTGCCGAGAGCATCCGAATTGGCGGTGTATTCCGGTTCTTCGAAGGAAACCGCGACATGGCTCTGTGCGGCCAGATTATAAACCTCATCGGGCTGCACCTTTTCGACAATATGCAGCAGGCTGCTGGAGTCGGTCATATCCCCGTGATGGAGTACGAATTTGCGATCTTTTTGATGTGGATCCTGATACAGGTGATCGATGCGATCCGTATTGAACAGGGATGTCCGGCGCTTGATGCCGTGGACTTCATAGCCCTTGCCCAGCAGGAATTCCGCCAGATAAGCGCCGTCCTGACCGGTGACGCCGGTAATTAATGCTTTTTTCATTTAACTCACAACTCCAAATCCAGTGGTTTTTTTTAGATTTACCGCATTATTGATATTTTTGATGAGTAAACCGACCGTAAACTATAACCCATTTTTGTTAACGGTTTATTATGACTTCTTTCATAGGTTAGGGCAAAAATATACCTGTTGCCACGCCGGGCATGCCTGTCGGTACGGCTACTACCCTGCGGGCACAGGTAAGCCGTGCAAGTTCGGAGCTTCCCCAGCCGCTTCACTCGCCCCCGTTCGATTGAAATCGAACCTACAGGGTGCTGTATTGTTGTTCAATAAACTTGCGGTATTCGCCATCCCGCACCCGTTCCCACCAGGTCTGGTTTTCGAGATACCAGTTCAGGGTTTGCTTGATGCCGGTTTCAAAGGTGTATTCCGGTTTCCAGCCCAGTTCGTTCAGCATTTTACTGGCGTCAATAGCATAGCGTCGATCATGACCGGGGCGGTCTGTGACGTAGGTAATGAGTTCGGCTTTGGGTTTGTCGCCGGGGCGGAGTTCATCCAGATGCCGGCAGATGAGTTTCACAATATCGATGTTGGCCCACTCATTACAACCGCCGATATTATAGGTCTCGCCCAGACGGCCATGCTGCAGCACGGCGTCAATGCCCCGGCAGTGATCTGCTACGTGCAGCCAGTCGCGGATCTGTTGACCATCGCCATAGACGGGCAGGGGTTTGTTTTCCAGCGCGTTGATAAACACCAGCGGGATTAGCTTTTCCGGGAACTGATAGGGGCCGTAGTTATTGGAACAGTTGGTGGTCACCACCGGCAGGCCGTAGGTGTGAAAATAGGCGCGCACCAGATGATCGGACGAGGCTTTGGATGCGGAATAGGGGCTGTTGGGCGCAAAAGGGGTGGTTTCGGTGAAGGCGGGATCATCGGCTTCCAGCGTGCCATAAACTTCATCCGTCGATACATGCAAAAAGCGACAACGGGTGTCGTCATTCGCCCACGTCTTGCGCGCCGCTTCAAGCAGGGTAAAGGTGCCGTGAACATTGGTTTTGATAAAGGCCTCGGGGCCGGTGATGGAACGGTCGACATGGGACTCGGCGGCAAAATGTACAACGGTGTCGATATTTTCTTTATCAAACAGTTTGTTTACCAGAGCCGCGTCGCAAATGTCGCCGTGAACAAAGTGATAGTTTTCAGATTCTTCGATGCCTGCCAGATTTTCCAGATTGCCGGCATAGGTCAGGGCATCGAGATTGATAATGCGATCTTCGGGGTGGTGTTTGATCCAGTGGTGGACGAAATTGGAGCCGATAAATCCGGCCCCGCCGGTGATGAGAAGTGTTTTCATATTTGTCTCTTGTTTATCTGTTTCGATTTCAATCGTACGCTGCGGTGGTAATTTGTACGACTGAAGTCGTACCTACAGGTCGTACCTACAGGGATTTGTAAATTTGGTTCATGTTGTTTCTTTCAATTCTTTCAGCATGGTTCTCAGACTTTCCCGCCAGTGGGGAACCGGATAATCCAGTATTCCGCGTATTTTCTCCTTGCTCAGTACCGAATAGGCAGGGCGCGCCGCAGGCGTGGGGTAGGCATGAGTGGGGATGGGCTTCAGGCGCTTGATTTTTAAATCAAATTCCAGTGATCGTGCTTCTTCGACGATGGCCTGGGCAAAGTCGTACCAGGAGGCGACGCCTTCATTGGTGAAGTGATAAATGCCCGTGGCCTGCTGTTCGATGAGTGCGACCATGGCTCGGCTGATGTCGAAAGTCCAGGAGGGGCTGCCCACCTGCTCGTCGATGATCCCCAGTTCTTCACGCTCTGTGGCCAGACGCAGAATGGTCTTGACGAAATTATTGCCATGCACGCCATATACCCAGGCGGTGCGCAGGATAATAGCCTGGGGGAGGATGTCCCTGACAGCCTGCTCGCCTTCCCACTTGGACTGACCATAAACGCCTAATGGTCTGGCGGGATCATTTTCTTTATAAGGATGAGACTGCTTGCCATCGAATATGAAGTCGGTGGAAACATGTAGCAGGCGGCCGGCATAGCGTTGAACGCCTTCCGCCACCGCTTTTGCCGCATCACGGTTGACTCGAAAAGCCAGCTCGGCATCGTCTTCGGCTTTATCGACCTGGGTGTAGGCGGCGCAGTTGATTACCCAGTCAGCGCGCTGTGCCGCGATATATTCGGCTGCCTGCTCAGGTTGGGAAAAATCCAGTTCTTTGCGACCGATGCCGACAGCATCGATGCCTCTGTTTTGCAGCATGAGCAGGGTTTCATGCCCAAGTTGACCGTTTGCGCCGGTTACTAAAATTTTCATTAGCTACCTTTGTAAACCGGGAGCTGGTCGTGCATGTCCTTTAACAGACTGGCCTGCTCATCTTTTTCTGAAATCAGAAAATTGCTGTCGGGCCAGTCGATGCCAATATCGGGATCATTCCAGTGGATGCTGTGTTCATATTCGGGTGTATAAAAGTCAGTGCATTTATAAATAAAGTCAGCGCTTTCGCTGAGTACGCAGAAACCATGCGCAAAATCGGGGGGCACATAAAGTTGTCTGAAATTTTCTCCACTGAGTTCTGCTCCTACCCACCGGCCAAATGTTGGTGAACCTTTACGAATATCAACAGCGACATCAAAAACCGAGCCGTGACTGACGCGCACCAGTTTCCCCTGTGCATGTTCACGTTGATAATGCAGGCCTCGCAGCACGCCTTTCGATGAGCGGGAATGATTGTCCTGAACAAAGCCTACATCCAGTCCGGCATCGGCATATTTTTTGGCGTGCCAGGTTTCCATGAAAAAACCACGCGAATCACCGAATACATCGGGTTCAATCAGTAGCACTTCAGGAATAGCGGTAGGCGTGATTTTCATAGGCAAATATTATCGTCATTCAGCAGATCCAGCAGATAGCGTCCGTAATTATTTTTGCTCAGCGGGCTGGCCAGCGCTTCAAGTTGGGCGGCGTCGATGTATCCCATGCGAAAAGCAATTTCCTCAAGGCAGGCGACTTTGAGTCCCTGCCGTTGTTCTATGGTTTCAATAAAGGTTGAAGCCTGCAATAGAGATTCATGGGTGCCGGTATCCAGCCAGGCGGTGCCGCGGCTAAGTATCTCGACGTTGAGGCTGTTTTTTTCAAGATAAATTTTATTGACATCGGTAATTTCAAGTTCACCCCGGGGAGAGGGTTTCAGATTAGCGGCAATATCAACAACCTGATTGTCATAAAAATACAGACCGGTCACCGCATAGTGAGAACGGGGTTGCGCGGGTTTCTCTTCGATCGATATGGCTTTACCTGTTGGATCGAATTCCACGACACCGTAGCGTTCAGGATCCTGAACCCGGTAGGCAAAGACGCTGGCGCCCTGATCGCGCTGCACCGCGTTGGCCAGATTGGCGCCCAGCCCATGACCGTAGAAAATATTATCGCCCAGAATCAGGCTGCAATCGGCATCGCCGATAAAATCCGCGCCAATGGTGAAGGCCTGCGCCAGTCCCTCCGGTTTGGGCTGTTGGGCATATTCGAGTTGCAGGCCGAACTGCTGGCCGTCGCCCAGCAAACGCTGAAACTGAGGTAGATCTTCCGGGGTGGAGATGATCAGAATTTCCCGTATCCCGGCCAGCATCAGCGTGGATAGCGGGTAATAGATCATGGGTTTATCGTAGATTGGCATCAATTGCTTACTGACCGCGCGGGTCAGAGGATAGAGACGGGTGCCGGAGCCGCCCGCGAGAATGATGCCTTTCATAGTCGAATATCCAGAATAGGGAATGTAATTTTCATTACACTAAAAGCTAAAGTTTTATTATTTCA
>WFVC01000020.1 GCA_015491815.1 Gammaproteobacteria bacterium
CGGGTTCTACCCCGATTTTGCGGACACTTCAAAGAAGCCTGATAATGGGCAAAAGGAGTGTTTATGTCAAAGCGAAGAAGTTACAGTCAGGAGTTCAAGCGGGGTGCCGTTGAACAGTGTCAGCAGCCCGGTGTCAGTTGCGCCCAGGTCGCCCGGGAACTGGGGATCGGAGCCAATTTACTGACGCGCTGGAAGCGCGAGTATGAGGCAGCAGGTGGTCATGCTTTTGGTGGCACAGGTAACCCCAGGGACGAAGAAGTTGCCCGCCTCAAACGTGAGCTGAATCGTGTCAGGAAGGAACGGGATTTTTTAAGAGAAGCGGCAACGTTCTTCGCCAAAGAGTCGTCTTGAGGTATCAAGCGATTCAACGTTGCCGCGATGCGTTCCCCGTTCGCATGATGTGCCGCCTTCTGAAGGTCTCTCCCAGCGGGTTTTATGATTGGGCAGACCGCAAACCCAGTGCGCGTGAGATTGACAACGAGCGCCTGCTGGGTCGGATTCGGCAGATCCATGAGGACAGCGGCGGTATTATCGGTGCGCCACGCATGCACGAGGATCTGAGCGAGGAAGGTGAAACGGCCAGCAAGAACCGTATCGCCCGATTAATGTCGGTCAATGGCATTCAGGGCTGGCCACGCAAGAAGAAACGCGGTATGCGCAAAAAGTCGGGGCTACCGCCTGCCGGGGTTCAGAACCTGCTGGAGCGGGATTTCCTGGCGCTGGAGCCCGAGACAAAATGGGTCACCGATATTACCGAGCTGAAGACGGATGAGGGCAAGCTGTACCTGTGCGTGGTGATCGACCTGTTCAGCAAGTTGGTGATCGGCTGGTCGATGCATCATCGCCAGGATCGCCAGATGGTAATCCGGGCCGTTGAGATGGCCGTCTGGCAGCGCCAGGGTGGCTGGTCAGTGATCCTGCATTCTGACCGTGGCAGCCAGTTTCGCAGCAGCGATTACCAGCGATTCCTGAAGCGGAACACCCTCATCTGTTCGATGAGCGCCGTCGGCCACTGTGGTGACAACGCGGCCTGTGAAGGGTTTTTCGGCATGCTCAAGCGTGAACGAACACACCACCGTCGTTACTGTACCCGGGACGAGGCCAGGGCCGATGTATTTCATTACATCGAGCGGTTCCACAATCCGAGAATGCGGCGTAGAGTGGCCAGGCAGGATCAGAAGTTTTCAGCCGTTTTTAAACCGTCCGTGGAAACGGGGTAGAACCCTAGCAATATTCCTGATTACTGAATCGCCCCGGGTTTGCCGGAGACTCTATTTCTTGAGAGGATAGAGTCATGAGTAGAAAAAGTCGATATTCCCCGAAATTCCGGGAACGGGCAGTTCGCCTGGTTTTAGAACAACAAGCCGAACACCCATCTCAATGGGTTGCGATGACAGCGGTTTCAAGTAAAGTTGGCTGTACGGCAGCAACATTACCAAATGGGTGCGGCAATCAGAAATTGATCAAGGTAAACGCGAGGGTCTCAGCAGTACAGATCGTCAGCATCTCAAGGCACTGGAAAGGGAGAACCAAGAGCTTAAAAAGGCCAATGAGATTCTACGCAAGGCAGCGGCGTTTTTCGTCCAGGCGGAGCTCGACCGCCGACCACGGAAATGATGTCCTTTATTGATGCGCAGCGAAACACTCATGGGGTCGAGTCAATCTGCCGCTATCTGCCGATTGCCCCGTCAACGTACTATGCGTGAAAAAGAATCTTGTCGTCACTCAGCGCGTTACCAGCGAAATCAAATGCTAAAATCAGAAATAGAGCGTGTCTGGAATGAAAACATGCAGGTTTATGGCGCTTGCAAGGTCTGGCGCCAGCTTAAGCGTGAACAAATTCCGGTTGCCCGCTGCACCGTGGAGCGCCTGATGAATCAGCTGGATATTCACGGCGCTGTCCGTGGTGGTGAAAAATGCTGGACGACGGTCAGTGATGCAAACCAGCAGCAACCGGCGGATCTGGTTGACCGGCAATTCTTTGCGGTCCGCCCGAACCAGTTATGGGTCGCGGATATTACCTACGTTGCCACCTGGACGGGTTTTGTTTATGTGGCCTTTGTGATCGACGCCTTTTCACGCTATATCGTGGGATGGCGTGTGAGCCGGTCGCTGCAAACCGAGCTGGTACTTGATGCGCTGGAGCAGGCACTGTGGTCGCGCAAACACCCGAAGGGGCTGATTCATCATAGCGACCATGGCAGTCAGTACCTGTCTATTCGTTATAGCGATCGACTAAGCGAAGCGGGTATAGAGGCTTCGACAGGGACAGTTGGCGATTCTTACGACAATGCGCTGGCAGAAACCATTAATGGCTTGTATAAAACAGAAGTCCTTCGTAAGGAAGATCCCTGGAAGCATGTAGACGAAGTGGAATATGCAACGCTTGAATGGGTAGACTGGTTCAACAACCGACGTTTGCTGGAACCGATTGGAAATATTCCACCCGCTGAATATGAAAAGTTGTATTATGATGAAATTGAAGAGTCAGCCGAGGCGGCTTGACTCAAGTAAATGGGGCTCCGGCAAACCCGGGGCGGTTCAGTAACTGTTTAGCTTAGTATAAAGAGAGGACTATTAGAAGTTTATGTGTGGGATATGTGGTTTTATTGAACTCTCACCTGTGGCGAGAAAATATGGTGGTTCAGTCTATGTTATAAAAAACATGCTAAAAAAATTAGCTCATCGGGGTCCTGATGGTTCCGGTGTCTGGGCTGATAATACACTCGGTATTGTCTTGGGGCATAGTCGACTTTCTGTTGTTGATTTGTCTGTGCATGGGAAGCAACCAATGGAGTCAAAAAACCATAGATACATATTAAGTTTTAATGGGGAAATTTATAATTATGCAGTATTGAAGAAGGAGCTGGAGATAAATTCCTATATTCACTGGGATGGCTATTCTGATACAGAGGTTCTTCTTGAGGCTATTGCCCAATGGGGGGTGGAAAAGACACTGGCAAAGCTTAATGGTATGTTTGCTTTTGCTCTTTGGGATCGTTCAGAGAGGGTTCTATATCTTGCTAGAGACAGGATTGGTGAAAAGCCACTTTATTATGGATGGCAAGGTGATACATTTCTTTTTGCGTCACAAGTAAATGCGTTGCGAGTTCATCCTGGTTTCGAAGGAAATATTAATCGTGATATTTTGCCTGCATATCTACGTTTTAGTTACATACCAACACCGTATTCTATTTATGAAAACATTCAAAAACTTCCTCCTGGAAGTTTTGTTAAATTTGATCTCAAAAATACGAATAAAAGTATCTTTCCAGAGACTGTTCAATATTGGTCGCTGGAATCAGTTGTTAAGGATGGTCTAGAAAATCAATTTGTTGGTTCTGACGAGGAAGCTGTTTCCGGGTTGGAAAAATGCCTGGAAAAATCGATTTCTGGTCAGATGATTGCAGATGTCCCAGTAGGGGCATTTCTTTCTGGTGGTGTTGATTCATCACTTGTAGTAGCGTTGATGCAAAATGTGTCGTCTACTTCTGTGCATACGTTTACTATTGGTTTTGATGAGGCTGGTTACAATGAGGCGAATTATGCCAAGATGGTTGCCCAACAATTAGGGACAGATCATACTGAGTTATATGTGAGCCATGATGAAGCATTATCTGTTATACCTGGATTACCTACTTTATATGACGAGCCATTTGCGGATTCTTCACAAATCCCAATGTTTCTAGTATCTGAAATGGCAAGACGGCATGTGACTGTTTGTTTATCCGGGGATGGTGGTGATGAACTTTTCGCCGGTTATAATAGATATTTTATGAGTGATAATATATGGGGGAAAAATCAGTTATTGCCGGTTTGGTTGAGGAAAGCAATTTCCGCTATGATTATGTCTGTGCATCCTTCGGTTTTAGACAGAATGATCAAAATTTTAGGAAATTTTGCGCCAGATGAGTTGCGATATGGAAGAGCGGGTGACAAATTACATAAAGCAGCATCTATTCTCCCCTTAAACACTCAGGATGATGTATACCAAAGTCTGATTTCACATTGGGACGTTTCTGATAATATAGTATTAAATGCTCATAACTTAAATATATCTAAAAATAAGCCTCAGTATCAGTTTGATGAATTTGTACACTATATGATGTATTTTGATACATTAAATTATTTGCCTGATGATATTTTAGTTAAAGTTGACAGGGCAGCAATGGGGATTAGTCTGGAAACAAGGCTCCCATTGCTGGATCATGATGTTATTAAATATGCATGGGCGCTGCCTCTCAATTTTAAAATACGTAATGGTGAAGGGAAATGGCTGGTTAAAAAGTTGTTAAGTAAATTTATTTCGAAAGAGTTAATTAATAGACCGAAAATGGGTTTTGCTGTTCCGATTGATTCATGGTTACGAGGCCCTTTACGGAGATGGGCGGAAGATTTGCTTGACCCTTTGCGTCTTGAAAGAGAAGGTTTTTTTAATCCAGAGCCTGTGAGGAAAAAATGGGACGAGCATTTATCGGAAAAGAAAAACTGGCAATATCATCTCTGGAGTATTTTAGTCTTTCAACAATGGTATGAGTCACAGGTAAAATAAAGATGTCTTGTGTAATTTATCTGTTTCCATTTAAAGTACAATACTTTATAAAAAGTGGATGGCATATAATATTGCATTGTAATACTATGATTTGAACGATTGGTTAAAAATACCGCATGATTTTGTCTGGGGCGCGGCTTTACAAGAAAATATTGTCGAGCTGTTTCTTTGGGATAAACACTCATATTAACATATTATGGATATAGCTACCAATATACACTTTTATATTATTATTTTTTTATTTACCTCGTTTTTAATTAAAGTTTTTCGCTTTCCAGCAGAAAAAATAGGCCTGATAGATCTGCCTGGTGGCCGCAAATATCATGAAAATGCTGTTCCTTTAATAGGCGGTATTGCCATATTTATTGCCTTTATCTCAATAATGTCTTTTATGATTGGTTCCCCACTTGCTGAATATAGGGGGCTTTTATTAGGCATGGGTATTCTCTTTGTTATTGGGGTGCTTGATGACCTTTATGATATATCTGCAAAGTTAAAATTAATTGCTCAGTTTGTGGTCGCCGTAATTATGGTTGTTTGGGATGGGCAGGTTGTCACAAATATTGGAGACCTGTTTGGTACTGGAGATATTTTTCTTGGTAGTCTAAGTATACCATTTACAATACTTTGCGTTGTAGGGCTGATTAACGCAATTAATATGATTGATGGTATGGATGGGCTTGCTGGAAGTATACTTTTAAGTAACCTTGTGTTATTAGCGTTACTGTCAGGTTTAGTTGGTGTTACAAAACAAACAGATCTACTGTGTCTGTTAATTGCGGCTATATTTGCCTTTTTGATATTTAATTTCCGTCGTCGAAGGATGCTCTGTGCCACTGTCTTCTTAGGGGATGCGGGTAGTATGATGTTAGGGTATGCCTTGGCATGGTTCATAATTGATTTATACTGTGAAACTAACGGATTAGTTTATCCAGTAACATTTGCGTGGATTCTTGCGCTACCTGTTTTTGATGCGATAATATTAATATTAAGACGAACATTAAAACGTAAAAGTCCACTTGCTGCTGATAGGGAACATTTGCATCATATTTTTTTGCGGGCTGGCTACTCTTATAATATGTCTGTCAATATTCTGATAGCTATTAATATATTGTTAGGTCTTATGGGTATAATGCTCTGGTATTTTAATGTTCCATCTCCATTGATTTTTGTTTGGCTTGTGTTGATTTTTTGTGTACATCTTTTTTTTGTGATGCATGCATGGGTCTTTATGAAGGCACTTAAAAGGCTGCGGTATTGGAAAAATTCAGGAAATAGTTATTAAAAATAACGTGCTTTTATATAAGCGAGCCACATCGCTGTCATGTTGTCAGAAGTATTTCAGAATACGGGGGTTTTTATAGGTTAATAACTTATCAGCAGTTGCTTAAGGAAATTTGGTAATGACCCTTGCTTGTTGGTTGCTTTATTCCATCCCCAAAATGTAATCCCAGTGATTTTTATCGACCGGCATAACCGATAACCTGTTACCCTTTCTGAGCAGGGCCATCCCCTCAAGTTGTGGGTGTTGTTTCAGTTCCTGTAATGTAATGGTTCGTTTTAGTTTGCGTTTATGCTGGATGTCCACCATGTACCAGCGTGGATTCTCGGGATCGCTTTTCGGATCATAGTATTTTGCTTCGGGATTAAAGGCTGTGTGATCCGGGTAGCCTTCTTTGACAACTTTGGCGATGCCGACGATGCCGGGTTCTTTGCAGTTGGAGTGGTAGAAAAAAACCAGATCGCCTTTTTTCATTTGATCGCGCATCATGTTGCGCGCCTGATAGTTTCTGACCCCATCCCAGTGTTCAGTTTTTTTCGGCATCGCCATCAGATGGTCGATGCCGAAAACGTCCGGTTCAGATTTCATCAGCCAGTAGTTCATGTGCTAATCAATTTCCTGTTCAATGAGTACGTTAACGCTTTCTTTCCCGCCTGTGTTAATGATGCGGCTCCGGCCCTGTAAGTCGCCGGCTTCCGGCATGGCGCTGCCGGCTTTGGAAATGCGGGCGCCGACATAAACTCGCTCAAAGCTGGATAGGCGTGCGCGGGGCGTCATTGCCATTGAGTCATCCAGAACAACGTTCAGCGGTAGATCTTTTACCTGTTTTCTGACAATGGCCAATGGCATCGGTGGGCCGTTAACGGCTTTGGCATAGACAAAGAGTGTGTCTTCGGAGCCGGCCTTGTCGGCCAATGCAGGATCAAGTTTTATTTCAACGCTGATGCTTGTTTTAATTTCGAGTTTCGCTGCGGGTTTTTCCAGCACCGGTTCCACACCACTCGCGCGTAATGACTGTGCCGCCATATCGATGCGTTTTTGTAATTCAACCGCGCCTTCACTACCGGGTTCATGCATTTGCATCAGCCGTTGCCAGAAATCAATGGCTTCCTGAAAATCCTGACTCTGCATTTTGGCTGCGCCCGCAAGCCACAGGGCTTTGGGATAAGCCGGTTCTAATTTCAGCGCCTGCAGAACCAATTCAGTCGGTTTGCCCTGCATGTCGCCCTGACGAACCATTGCCAGCGCTTCGGCATAATCTGTCAGTGTTTGTGGATTCTTCTCTTCCAGCGTTAACACTTTTTCATAAGCCATGCTTGCATCACTAAAACGCTGCATATACATATAGCTGCGCGCCAACATTTGCCAGCCTTCAGCATTATCAGGATCTTCAGTTAAGCGTTGTTCAAGTTTGGCGATCATTTTGGCAACATCAGGAAGCTGGCTGCCGCCATGTCCATTTTGAGTTTCTGCCGGAACAACCGCCTGACCCGCCAGTATTTCCGGTAGTTCCGCCGGCCCTAACATGCCATATAGACCAATCGCCAGTAGTGGAATACTGACGCCCACCAGAGTCGCAAGAATGCCTGAACGTTGTTTCAGTGCGCCCGTCTTATCCTCTTTTTCATAATCTTCTATATCCTGCAGCAGATTTTTCTTTAGTTCCTGACGCATGATGTCTTTCTGTTCTGCAGAAAGGTCATCATCGGTATCTTCATCTAGCTCTTTTAAACGTTGCTGATAAATCGCCAGATTAAGTTCGTTGTGCATGGTTTGTGATACTTTGTAACGACCAAGCAGCGGCGGCAGTACAAACCAGAGTGCGATGCCAAGCAGGGCGAAAATGAGAAACATAAAAGTCATCATAAACGGGAGTCCTCTTTCTCATTTTTAAGCAGATCATCAAGACGTTTCTGCTCTTCTGCGCTTAATTTGGCATTGCTCTGTTTACCAGTATTACGGATCATGCGTAATAAAATAATGAGTCCAATGGCTGTTAGAATAAAAGGGCCAAACCAGAGTATCCAGGTTGTTGGTTTGACAGGGGGTTTGTAAAGAACAAAGTCGCCATAACGATCGACCATGAAGCTGACAATTTCATCATCAGTGGCATCGTTCTGAATCATTTTGTAAAGTTCATTTCTCAAGTCCATCGCCAGTTCGGCGTTGGAATCGGCCAGCGACTGGTTTTGGCAAACCAGACAGCGGAGTTCTTCGCTGAACTGTTTGAAGCGGGCTTCCTTGTCAGGATCATCAAATTTAAAGACGGCAATGGTCGCCTGTGCAGATAAAATAAAAAAGAACAGCAAAATGCTGGCCAGTATGGTTCTGGATACAGTCGGTGAATTCATTATTCTGCCCGCAGTTTTTGAATGAAGGGAAGGATTTGTTCCTGCCAGACCTGCGGATGCAGGGGGCCAACATGTTTGTAACGTACGATGCCTTTCTTGTCGATGAGGAAAGTTTCCGGTACGCCATAGACGCCCCAGTCCATTCCTGCGCGGCCGGTATCATCATAAGCAATAGCTTTGTAGGGGTTGCCGCCATATTGCATTAGCCAGCGTTTGGCATCTTCTCGCGTATCCTTGTAGTTGAGGCCATAGATGGTAACGGCATTTTCTTTTGCTAGTGTCATCAGGAAGGGATGTTCCTGACGGCAGGCGGCGCACCAGCTCGCCCATACGTTAAAAATGGAAACTTTGCCGAGAAATTCTTTTTCCGAAAATTTTTGTTCAGGTTCATAGAGTCGAGAAAGCTCGAACGCCGGAGAAGGTTTGTCGATCAGAGGCGAAGGCACCAGTTTTGGATCGCGGGTCAGGCCAATGCCGAGAAAAATGGCAAGAGCGATAAACAGTGCCAAAGGGATTAAAAAACGTGCCATGCTGGTTCCTACAAGTTAGATACTTTAAATAGAGTTATATTTTTGCTGCATGCATGTACGGCTGAAGCCGCACCTACAGTGATGCCTGCTTTAATATATTCGCCGCCTGATTTTTCAATTTTTTAACCGGCAGGCGATAGCGCTTGTCAGTCGCGGAGAGCAGACCGCCAAAGGCCATCACCAGTGCGCCCAGCCAGATCCAGCGAATGAAGGGTTTGTAATAAATGCGCACCGCCCAGGCATTACTGTCAGGCAGGGGTTCGCCAAGCGAAATATAAAGATCACGGAACAGACCGGCGTCAATCGCCGCTTCGGTCATGGGTCGTCCTTGTACCTGATAGAAACGTTTTTCCGGATTCATCATCGCGATTTCACGGCCATCCTTGCTTACACGAATATGTCCTTTGCTGACTTCATAGTTCGGTCCCCGGCCCTGTTCAATGCTAATGAAATGGAAGGTCAGTCCCGCCAGTTCGATATCTTCACCCGGCGCCAGACGAATGTCATGTTCGATGCTGTAGACGCTGGTCAGGGTGACGCCGATGGTAAACATAGCAATACCCAGATGACCAAAACTCATACTGTAAAATTCACGCGGCAGACTTCTCATACCGCTGATAAATCCAGATTTGTTCTTCAGGCGTTTTTTCAGATCACTGATAAGCGTCAGGATGATCCAGAAAGCCAGACTGATGCTCACGCTGACGCCGAGTGAAATCTCGTTATACAGCAGATAGGCGAAGATCAGACTGAGGAGGATACTGGCAACCGCCAGTCCACCAAGACGCTTGAACAGGCGAGCGGGATTATCTTTTTTCCAGCGAGTGAGCGGACCGATTCCCATGAGCACGAGTAGCACTAACATGATGGGCACGAAGACGCGGTTAAAGTAGGGCGGGCCAACGGAAAGCTTGCCCATGTTCAAGGCGTCAAGAATCAGAGGATAAATAGTGCCGAGCAGGACGGAGGCGGTGGCCACCACCAGCAGGACATTGTTACTCAGCAGCAGAGTTTCACGCGAGAGAAGCTGAAAGCCGCCCGTGCCTTTTATCTTCGGCGCGCGCCAGGCATAAAGCGTCAGCGAGCCGCCGACCACGATACCAAGGAAGATCAGAATAAAGACGCCGCGCGCCGGATCGGTGGCGAAGGCGTGCACCGAGGTCAGCACGCCGGAACGCACTAAAAATGTACCGAGCAGGCTAAGAGAGAAGGCGAAGATCGCCAGCAGTACAGTCCAGCTTTTGAAACTGCTGCGTTTTTCAGTCACCGCAAGCGAATGCATCAGTGCGGTGCCGACCAGCCAGGGCATGAAGGAGGCATTTTCGACCGGATCCCAGAACCACCAGCCACCCCAGCCGAGTTCGTAATAGGCCCACCAGCTTCCCAGCGCGATGCCGATGGTGAGGAACACCCAGGCAATCGCGGTCCAGGGGCGGGACCAGCGCGCCCAGGCCGCATCGAGGTGGCCACCGATGAGGGCGGCAACGGCAAAAGCAAAAGCCACGGAAAAGCCCACATAACCCATGTAAAGCATGGGCGGATGCAGCACCAGCCCGATATCCTGAAGCAGGGGGTTGAGATCCCGACCGTTACTGGGAATCGCGTTGATCGGGATACGATCAAAGGGGTTGGAGGTCAGCAACATAAACAGCAGAAAGCCGATGCTGATCAGTCCCATCACGGCGATGACACGGGCGACGGTATCCTGTGGCAGGTTATGGCTGAAACTGGCGACGGCGACCGTCCACAGGGACAGGAGCAGCGCCCAGAGTAACAGCGAGCCTTCATGCGCGCCCCAGAGCGCGGAGATCCGAAACGGCAGCGGTAACGCGGAGTTGGAGTTCGAGGCCACGTAGACCAGACTGAAGTCGTTATTGATAAAGGCGTTGAGCAAAACCGCAAAGGCGAGGGAGATAAAGAAAAACTGTCCCCAGGCCGCGCGTCGTGCCAGCGCCATCCAGCCGGGTTTGCCGAGACTGGCGCCTAACAGGGGAATCACGCCCTGCACAATAGCGAGACAAAGGGCGAGTATCAGGGCAAAGTGGCCGAGCTCTGGGATCATGGGCTAGTTTCCTGTCAGGGTTGACTGTATTTTCTGGGCGTCATTGATAGCCTGAGCGGCCTCAGGCGGCATATAGTTTTCATCATGTTTGGCGAGCACGGTATCGGCGACAAAAACGCCGTCTTCACGCAGCTTACCCTGAGCCACGATACCCTGACCTTCACGGAACAGATCCGGCAGAATGCCGGTATAGCTGACTGGCACCTTGTTCACGGTATCGGTGACTTCAAAATAAATTTCCAGACTGTCCTTGTTGCGTTTAACCGAGCCGACTTCCACCATTCCGCCGATGCGGAAAGCGTGGTTTTTCGGCGCTTCCCCCTCCAGAATCTGGGTGGGGCCGTAAAACAGGTTGATGTTTTCTTTCAGGGCGATAGTGGCCAACGCCACGGCGCTGCCGATGCCGGTAATCATCAAGGCAATGAGAGCCAGACGTTTACGGCGTTTGGGGTGTTTGGGGAGAAATCGCATTGTTAAATCTCGCTCAGGTAACGTGAAGTTGGTTGAGAGTTGGTCAGCGTAAAAACAAAAAAGTTTAATCGAATTATTTTTCAGCGGGCGTGCGTCGCAGACGGCGCTTGATCATGGCGATATGTTTTTTACGGCGCTGCATGGGAATAATAATATTGACGACCAGAATGACCAGCGCCAGCCCGTAAGACAGCCAGACATACAGGGCGTACCCGCCCATGTGGAAAAATTCGCTCATTTGCCGGACTCCGTTATCATTTCTTTCATCCAGGTGGTATCGCGCTCACGCTCCAGAATTTCGACCCGGGCGCGCATCAGCAGGGTCAGGCCAAAATACAGTTTGAAAGCCAGAAACATGGTCAGCAGCGGAATCAGCATGCTGGTCGCCATCGCCGGCTTGTCGAAACGGGTGACTGTGGCGCCCTGATGCAGAGTGTTCCACCATTCGACAGAATAGTGAATGATCGGAATATTGACTACGCCGACCAGCGCCAGCACCGCACAGGCATTGGCGGCGGTGCGCCGATCTTCGATAGCCGATTGCAGGGCGATAAAGCCCAGATAGAGAAACAGCAGAATCAGCTCCGAGGTCAGGCGCGCATCCCAGATCCACCAGGTGCCCCACATGGGTTTGCCCCAGAGCGAACCGGTGACCAGCGCCAGAATGGTAAAGGCCGCGCCGAGTGGAGCTGCGCTGGAGGCAACGACATCGGCCATTTTCATTTTCCAGATCAGGCCGATGCCGCCGGAAATCGCCATGACCATATAGACAAACATGGACATCCAGGCGGCAGGCACATGGATATAGATAATACGGTAGCTTTCACCCTGCTGATAATCTGTCGGTGCGACAAACAGTCCCAGATAAATGCCAATGATGAACAGGACAAGCGTGCTCCAGCCCAGCCAGGGGATCAGACGACCGGCAAACTGATAAAAATGCTTGGGAGAGGCGAGTCTATGAAAAAATGACCACATAGTTTTCTAACGTCCGGATGCGATGATCGCTGCAACCTGTCTGAGGGCAGGGCAATGGATTATGTCAGACTGCCAATGCTGACAGCCTTGATAGATATCAATATATTCTAACATTCAGCTAATCTTATTTCTTGCATAAAAAGTGAATAAAAACCCATGCTTACCGTAAGCTAATGCGTAAGGCGGCGGCGGTGGCCAGCGGCGCCAAAGTTACGGCCAGCGCAAACATGGCGGCAAGAAAATACAGTTGCCCCTTGATGCTCAGGTCGGCCGCCGCTGTGGCAATCGCGTTACTGGCGAAAATCAGTACCGGAATATACAGGGGCAGCACCAGCAAGGAAAGCAAAACCCCCCCGCGACGCAGACCGACGGTCAGGGCGACGCCGATTGCGCCTATCAGACTGAGCACCGGGGTGCCCAGCGCCAGTGTCGCGAGCAGGGCGGGCATGGCCTCAAAAGGCAGAAACAGCAGCACGCCGAGCAGCGGGCTGAGTAAAATAAGCGGCAGGCCGCTGACCAGCCAGTGCGCGGTAACCTTGCCCAGCACCAGCACCGTCATCGGATGGGGACTCAGGAGCATTTGCTCCAGCGAGCCGTCTTCAAAATCCGAGCGGAAAATACTGTCCAGCGATAGCATCGTGGAGAGTAGAGCCGCCACCCAGATCACGCCCGGAGCCACAGTCCGCAGCAGGCCGGATTCCGGGCTGACCGCCAGCGGAAACAGACTCACAACAATAATAAAGAATATCAATGGATTAGCGATTTCTGAACGGGTGCGTAGCGCCAGCGTCAGATCGCGTTTGAGAACCGTAAGAAAAGCGTTGAAAAGCGAGGCGTTTGTCATGTGCAGAGTTTCACGCTTGATAGATGGTCTTCCGACAGATCCAGCGGGTGATGGGACGTCAGGATCGCCATGCCGCCATTGAGGACGTGGTCGGTAATCATGGTTTCGATCTGTTTCTGGCCCTGAATATCAATCGCGGTAAAAGGCTCATCAAGAATCCAGAGCGGGGTCGGATTGATCAACAGACGGGCCAGCGCCACGCGGCGGCGCTGCCCGGCGGACAGGGTGCGCGATGGCGCATCTTCGAAGCCAAACAGACCAACGCGCTCCAGAGCCTCGTCCAGTGACAGGCTGTTGTTACGCGCGGCCATGGCCTGCGAAACGCGCAGGTTTTCCAGCGGCGTGAGTTCGCCTTTGACCCCGTGCGCGTGGCCGATATAACTCAGGTTGCTCAAAAAGGCGCTGCGTTCCTCGCTGATATCCCGCCCGTTCCAGAGAATCTCACCTTCATCCGGCAGACGCAGGCCGCAGAGCATGCGCAGCAGCGTGGTTTTACCACTTCCATTTGGGCCTTCTATCTGGATCGCGTGACCGCTGGAAAGCCGGAAATTGAGGCCGGAAAACAGCTCCCGATCTTCGCGTGAACAGCCCAGATTACAGACTTCCAGTCCTTTATCGACTGAGACAGATTGAGGAATGGCGGAGGTGCTTGCTGTCATGGAGTCCGTATCTGCTTACCCGTTAGTGTAAAGCGAGTAAGGATAACAGCAGTTAATGCCGGGGTGCCAGCACGGATTTTCACAGCGAAAGATTTGCGTTGCAGGCTTCTTGGATCAATTTGGGTTTGTACTGTGTTTCCTGCTAAAGCCCCCTTTTCACCTGCCGATAATAAGGGTTATGAATCACGCGGAGAAGAATGAAGTTTGTGCTTCGGATAGAGAAACATTAAGGCGCTTCAAGCGCCTCGCCTGGATTGCTCTGTTAATCGGAATTGCGGCGGTTCTTGTTCTGGGAGGGCTGGTTTATTTTCTAAGCGTGGAAAACGGCGCCAGTTATACCGAAATGATCAAGGCGCACTGGTTGACCCGTTCTAATTTGGTTCCAGCCTTGTGGATTTCCGGTCTGTTTTTATTGTCACTGGTTGCCCTCATTGTCAGCGTGATTACGATTTACAGCAGCTTTCGGGTTGCCGGCCCGCTGTACCGTTTTGCTCGTAATCTTAGCGTTTCAGAAAAACATTCCATTATCGGGATTCGTCAGGGTGATTGCCTGCAGGATGTCTCCCGACAATTACAGAGCAGCATTCACACACTGGAAACACACAAACGGGCGATTCATGAATTAACTGAAAAAGCAGAAGTTTGTCTGCAATCCGGCAATGGCAATATGGATGCGGATTATGCCGTGCTCGTCAAGCAATTAAAGGCGCGACTGGCCGGGGTGCAGGTTTCATGAGTCGGGTTGTTAAGCAATGTAGTTTATTGGTGTTTCTGATGTTAGTTGTTCTGCTGGTGAGTGTGCTGGCGCTGAAAAAAGTAACCGCGATTAGTCACCCGGCGCATAATGCAAATTGCGCCGCCTGTCATCTTGCCGGCTCCAGTACGGTCGCGGCCAATGCGCACCAGTTACTCAGTAGTCAGGAACGGATTTGCGGCGCCTGTCATGAAGACGCTCTGCGTTTAAGCCATGCCACCGGCTTTACGCCGAATCGGGTTTTACCCGATGAATATCCGCTTGACTGGAAAGGCGATGTAACCTGCAGCACCTGCCATGATATTCACGCAAGTGAACCGGGTCTGTTGCGAGGCGCCAAACGGGGTCGGGATTTATGCCTGTCCTGTCATGAACAGCGTTTTTTTGACAGCATGCCGGATGCGGGCGCATCGATTATGAATACGGGCCATCTGGACGCCAGCACCAACAAGCAGGCGGTTGGCGTTGATGCGTTTTCTATTCAGTGTCTGGGCTGCCATAGCAGCCGCGCTGATGGGGCGCCGGCTGTTGGCATTGACCCACAGGGACTGGTGCGTCATGCCGATGGCGCGGTGAATCATCCTATTGGAGTTAATTATGACGCGGCCAGTCGCTATGGCGGTTATCGTTCCCGCATGCATTTATCCAACGCCATTCTGCTGCCGGATGGCCGGGTCGGCTGTATTTCATGCCATCAGGGTTATACGCAGGAACATGGTAAACTGGTTATGAGCAGCCGAGGCTCGGGACTTTGTTTTGAGTGTCATGATTTATGAATACGCATAGCGAACAGAAAACAGCACAGCATCGCCGTCGCCGGCATTTTATCGATGCCACGATTCAGGGACGGTTACTGGCGGCTTTGATTGGACTTGAACTGATTTTGTTTAGCGGCGCGATGATCTGGTTATACATCGATTTAAGTAAAATTATCGATGAAAATCTTTACCGTGTTCATTATGCGGATACGGGAAGTTCTTCACCGTTCATCGCTTCCCTGCTGACGATTATTCCCGTCATTCTACTGGTTAACGTGTTGGCGCTGTGGCTTGCCGATGTGATCTGGCGCGCCTATATCCGCAGGATTGTTAATCAGTTGCGCAGGATGCTGAGTCGAATTTCAAATCTGGATTTGCGGGCGCAGCCGGAAGACCAGCGCGTTCAGCATGATGTTATCGATCGCGCGCGTAGCTGGCTGGAGAATGAACGTAATGAATTTAAGCAGATAAAAGACATGGTGCAAACTCTGCCGGATAATCTCGACTCTGCGGACGAAAAAGAACGAGCGCGGGTAAAAGTCATCTTACGGGAATTGCAAAGCCTGATTTAATTTCCGGTCGCATTGTTGCCCGTTATAACCCCTTCTCCCTCCGGAAGAGGGGGGAGGGGAACAGAAAATAAATAAAGAACTCAGCTTAACAACAACGTGCTTTATCAGCCCCGCTGACGTTCGCGGATTTCATCCAGACTTTTACAGTCGATGCATAGATTAGCGGTGGGACGCGCTTCCAGACGGCGAATGCCGATTTCCATGCCGCATTGTTCGCAATAACCGTAATCACCCGATTCGAGATGATCCAGCGCTTCATCGATTTTTTTGATCAACTTACGTTCGCGATCACGGGTGCGAAGTTCAATTGTAAACTCGGATTCCTGGGTTGCCCGATCGTTGGGATCCGGAAAGTTCGCGGCTTCATCCTGCATATGATGCACCGTCCGATCCACTTCTTCCATTAACTCATGTTTCCAGTTCAGCAACAGTTCATTGAAATGCGCGATATGCGCGTCATTCATGTACTCTTCACCCTTGACCATCTTGTAGGGTTCAAAAGTATTTTCACCGGCGGCCCTTGTTGCTTTTTTCCGGCTAACGGTTTTTTTCTTCTTCGGTGCAGCGGTTTTTTTCGCGGTTGCTTTTTTACTGGTTGATTTCTTGCTCGCTGATTTTTTGGCCGTCGTTTTTTTCGCGGCTACTTTTTTTGCAGCGGTTTTTTTCGCGACCGATTTTTTCTTGCTGGCCGCCGTTTTTTTCTTGGCAACGGTTTTTTTCTTGGCCGCCTTTTTGGCGACTGTCTTTTTCTTTGTGGGCATCTCTAACTGTCTCCTACCGATACCGGAATCCAAAATGAACGCGGTTTAATACCAGAATATTTAAAATAGCGCAATAAATGAATCAGAAAGAATAATAAATATTAGCATAAACCCCGGCTTTTATCTGCTAAGGCATTGATAATAATATAACATCCGCAAATGGCGTATTTTCGTACATGAAAGCTTACGCATCCTAAGCTAATCTCCCGCGAGAGTCTAAATAAACTCGATTTTTGGCAACTGTCTACGGTAAAGTACGCTCTCATTTTTTACCGGGATATAAACGCCTGGTGAAATAACGACTATATGAACACAGGTTATTAAGCATGAAGGAAGGATTACAGGCATTATTATTTGACGTCGATGGCACGCTCGCGGATACCGAGCGGGATGGTCATCGGGTTGCGTTCAATCTGGCTTTTGAGGAAGCGGGGCTGGACTGGAACTGGTCGGTCGAATTGTACGGCGAGTTGCTGGCCGTTACCGGCGGTAAAGAACGCATGAAATATTATCTGGATCATTTCAATACCGAGTTTAATCGACCTGCTGATCTCGATGGTTTTATTGCCGAACTGCATAAAGCGAAGACCGCCCAATACACAGCATTGCTGGCGGAAGGGCGCATTCCCCTGCGTCCGGGGGTGGCGCGTCTGTTGAAAGAAGCGCGGGAGAAGGGTATGCGTATGGGGATTGCGACCACGACGACACCGGCCAATGTACAAGCCTTACTGGCGCATACTCTGGGGCCGGACTCAGAAAGCTGGTTCGAGGTTATTGCCGCCGGTGACGTGGTGCCGGCAAAAAAACCAGCGCCGGATATTTATACCTGGGCGATGGAAAAAATGGATTTGACACCGGAATCCTGTATTGCCTTTGAAGACTCGGAAAATGGTATTAAATCTTCAGTTGGCGCGGGGCTGCGTACGATTATTACGGTGAATGACTATACCCGTGAGCATGATTTCTCGGATGCGGTGCTGGTGCTGGATAATCTGGGCGAGCCGGGACAGGAATTTACCGTACTACAGGGAAATAAAAATACATTAAATGGCGCAGGCTATCTGGATCTGGCGCTGGTGCAACGTCTGGCCGACAACCATCCCGCAGAATGACGGGATACTCCAGACGTATCGGGGAAATTGAATCCTTCCGGGTGATGGCGCTGCTGGCCGAGGCGCGGGCGCTGGAGGCGGCAGGCCGGGACATCGTGCATATGGAAATCGGCGAACCGGATTTTCCTACCCCGGAACCGGTGACCCGGGCCGCCATCGCCGCGATAGAAAAAGGCGATATGCACTATACGCCAACGCTGGGCCTGCCCCGCCTGCGGGAGCGAATTGCTGAATTTTATCAGCAGCGTTATGGCGTGAGTGTTGCGCCGCAACGCATCGTTGTAACCCCCGGCGCATCCGGGGCGCTGTTACTGGCGCTGGGAGTCTTGCTGGATGCGGGGGAGTCGGTGATGATGGCGGATCCCGGTTATCCCTGTAACCGTAATTTTGTGCGTTTTCTCGGTGGCAGGCCGCAGGTGGTTAAGGTCGATGCCCGCACCGACTATCAACTCAGCGCGGATCAGGTTGAACACCATTGGACTGGGCAGACGCGCGCGCTGATGCTGGCCTCACCGTCAAACCCCACCGGCACATTGCTCAATGAACAGGCGCTGGCGGCGATCACCCGTATTGTGGCGCAGAAAAAAGGAGCGCTGATCGTCGATGAGATTTATCACGGCCTGACCTACACAAAAGACCAGCCTGCAACGGCGCTGTCGTTTAGCGACGATACGTTTGTTATTAACAGTTTCTCAAAATATTTCGGCATGACCGGCTGGCGACTGGGCTGGCTGGTGGCGCCGGAAGCGGCCATTGCGGACATCGACAAGCTGGCGCAGAATCTTTTTCTCGCCGCACCCACGCCAGCGCAACATGCGGCGCTGGCGGCGTTTGATGCGGAGAACATACAAATACTGGAGCAGCGTCGTCAGCAGTTTCAACAGCGCCGCGACTATTTGTTGCCGGCCTTACGCGAGTTGGGCTTTAGCTTGCCCGTTATCCCACAGGGCGCGTTTTATCTTTATGCCGGTTGTGAAAAATTTACTGATGACAGTTTTGCTTTTGCGCAAACATTGTTACAGGACGCGGGGGTGGCGGTGACGCCGGGACGGGATTTCGGCGACAATCAGCCGCAGAAGTTTCTGCGCTTTTCCTATACTACCTCGATGGAACGGCTCGAAGAAGGCGTGCGGCGTATTGGGGAATTAGTTACTAAATAGCTGTTCCAAATACCAGATCACTTGTGAGTTTCCACGTTCGTGGTGAAGTCCTGAGCCTGACGAAGGGTCGAACCATGAGCGTGGAAACACTGTGAATCAAGTGCTTAATCTGCTTGTCCTTCGACAAGCTCAGGACGAACGGTTGTTCCATAAAGTGTACTGGTATTTGGAACAGCTATTTAGTGGCGGGTAGCTAGTTGCCGGGAAAACCAGTCCAGACTCTGTAGCCACTAGGTAGGTACGGCTTCTACCCTTCGGGTACAGGTGAGCCGTACAGGTACGATTGAAATCGTACCTACAACAGGCTCGGGTAATACCTGGTATTTGGAACAGTTATTTAGCTACTAATCATCATCCTGCACGGAGAGATAACTGAGGATGTTATAAATTTCTCCCTCACTGAACTGCTGGAAAATTTGTTGATCGCCGGGGTCGCTGTCATGCAGGCGTTCACCCCGACGGAATTTTTTAATCTGTCTGTGCAGATATTCCGAGTGCTGCCCACTGAGAGGTGGGATCAGTTGCGCGGGTTTGCCATAGCCTTTTTTGCCGTGACAGGTGGCGCATTCTTTCTGATACAGACGTTCGCCGGCAGGGATGTTGCCGTCGAGTTTGGCAATGTTAACGACCAGCTTGCTGCTTTCAAGACGCGCAAGCGCATCAAATTCTTTTGTTTCATCAATCGGCTGCAGCTTGTTGGGCAGCTTGATGCTTTCAAGATAGGCGGCAATGGTGAGCAGATCTTCCTCCGGCAGTTCGCGTTCGGTTGCATAGGGGAGCATGGGAATATTCAGACGCGCCCGTGATTTAAAGTCGCGCAGTTGTTTGGCGATATATTTTTTCGGCAGTCCGGCCAGACGGGGATATTCGCCGTCGGGTTTGCCTTCGCCATATTCGCCGTGACAGGCGGCGCAGGTTTCGTTGATCTCTTCGGCATAATCAACGTCGAGTTCTTCTGTTTCCGCCTTTGTGGGTTTCTCTTCCTGTGGAAGGTGATGAGAGATGCCCTTATGACAGTCGATACAGGTTTTGCCTTCCTTCTGTGCGATACGATGCTTTTTCTGCGCAAACAGACCCTGTTGTGCAAATTCCATATCATTAAAGCTGTGACAGTTACGGCATTCGCGTGAGTCAGTGCTCTGCATGGTTTTCCATACTTTCTCTGCCAGCACGCGTCGCTTGGCTTCAAACTTTTCAGGTGTGTCGATGGAACCCCGCAGCCAGTGATAGACTTCGATTGAAGCCTGAATTTTACGCACAACCTTGGGTCCCCATTCTTTGGGAACATGGCAGTCCGGACAGGTCGCCTGTACGCCGGAGCTGTTTTTATAATGAACGCTGTGCCGGTATTCCTGATAAACCGTGCTTTCCATTTCATGACATGAAATACAAAATTTAAGTGTATTCGTTGATTCCATCGCGGTATTGAAGCCGCCCCAGAAAATAATGCCGGCGATAAAGATGGCAAGGCTGCCAGGAGTCAAAAATTTTATTTTCATGTGTTGGGAATCAATGCTGTCAGGAAGAACGGGGAATAATAGTTGATTTAAAAATACTTATCGGAAGTTTGCGGAATTTGTTTATTTTATATTCCGATTACTGTTTGGCTTTGATATTGATCAATGAGCTGAATCAGGGAATTGTTCAAGTCGCATTACAGTAGCGCCGGCCACGGCAACCGGCATGATCAAAAAATTAAATAGCGGGATCATACTGGCCAGCATAACGCTACCGCCAAACATTAACGATAGCAGGGGTTTTTGTTTCAACTTGCGCCGGATGTCGGGAAAGGTTAAGCCCTGATTCCCGAAGGGATAATCCGCATACTCGATACTCATCATCCAGGCGCCGAAGACTAACCACAGAAAAGGACTGAGCAAGTTCAACGGCGGAATAAAACTGATAATAAAAAGGGGAATGGCCCAAAGCGCAAAGTAGATCATTTTTTTCAACTCGCCGGAGAGACTTTTCTTGAGCACCAACATGAACGAATCACTATCCGCCAGTGGTGGATGTCCACTCATGTATTTTTCAACGGCGGCAGATAGATAACTGTTAAAGGGCGCGCCAACCAGATTGGCCAGTAAGCTGAAGCCAAAGAAAAAGATGACCAGCAGCACAATCGCAAACAACAGCCAGAGCAGACCGCTTAACCAGTTCAACCAGTCCGGCAGGCCGGGCAGCCAGCTATCCATCAGACTGGAAAATTCATTGCCGAGAAACCAGAACAGGCCGGCGAATAACAGACTGTTGATCAAAAGTGGAATGATGACAAAGGGACGAATGCCCGGTTTGTTGATCAGTTGCAGACCTTTCAAAATATAGGTCGCGCCAGTGAAGGGGTTGCTTATCATTATCTTGTTTCCATCATCTTGTGTTGTCGCCAGCCTCGCCTGGCCAACAGCGCCGCGCCAAAGGCCGCTTCGGTTTGCGGCGCATTCAATACCGGGATTTGCATCAGGCGTTCGCGAATTTCCCGCCAGCCCGGATTCTGACTGCCGCCGCCGGTAGTGTAAATACGCGCGGGGGTTGGTGCGCCGATTTGTTGCAGCCTGTCGTAGCCTTCTTTTTCAATCCGCGCCAGCGATTCGAGTATGCCCTGAAAAAATTTCAGATCATCCCCGGGACGCGGCGTCAGCCGGGGCGGCAATTCGGGATCATTGACGGGAAAGCGTTCACCACTGCGGGGCAGGGGATAGTAGTCCAGCCCGGTTGGCTTTTCCGGCTCAAGCCGGGCTTGCATTTGCGCCATTTGCGCATCAGAGAAATACTGGCGCAGCACCGCGCCGCCGCTGTTGGATGCGCCGCCGCAGAGCCAGCGTAAGGGAGCGGCGTTGCCGCCATCGAGATTGGGCAGGGGTTGACTGTAAATCCCGTAGTCAGCGGCGGCGACCGGCTGCCGGCTGATAATTTTCAGCACCAGCGTCGAACCCAGCGCAGTGACCGCGTCGCCCGGCTGATTCGCGCCGGTGGCGAGAAAGGCGGCGGTGCTGTCAGTGCTGCCGGCTACGATCAGGCCGTCTTTATTTACCCTTAATTCCGCTCGGTACGGCTTTAGCCGCAGCCGTTCGCCTGAAGCCGAACCTATAGGGTTTCCGGGATAATTGACCTGCGGCAGCCAGTCGCGTTTCACGCCCAGCGCATCCAGCCACTGAGGCCAGCACTGATTTTGCGCGTCGTAGCCGCTTTTCAGGCAGTTGTTGAAATCACTGACGCCGAAGCGACCGCTGAGCTGGCCTGTGATCCAGTCGGCCTGATGCAGAAAATAGCGGGCGTTTTTCGCGAAAGACTGCTTTTGCAGCCACAGCAGTTTGGCCAGTCCGCCGCTGGCGGCGGTGGCGGCTGCGGCCTCAGGTGGCGCGATTTTCCGGATCAGGGCGGCTTCTTCTTCCGCCCGAGCATCGTTGTACATCAGCGCCGGGTGCAGGGGCCGGCCATCGGCATCGCAGAGCAGCACCGTGCCCGAGGTGGCGTCTACCGCCATGGCTTTGATACGTACGGGATCAATGTCTGTCAATAACTGGCGGAGTACCTGTACGACTGCCTGCCACCAGATCTCGGGATCCTGTTCGATGGCGTCGCCGGTTTGCACAGGCGCGGGCAGATCAACAGTGTGCCGGGCGATGAGTGAATTTTCCTTATCGATGGCGATGACCCGGCAACCGGAGGTGCCGATATCCAGGCCGAGGAAAAGCGGGCTGCTCAAGGGAGGTTGACGATCTCGGGCGCGACCCAACTGGTTTTGCGGTGTTCGGCCACCACCGTTGTGTAAATACCGCCGCGAACGTTGAATTTCGCGGTCAGGCGCATGAAGCGGGGCGCGCAGGCGGCGACCAGATCATCGAGTATGGTGTTGGTGACTTTCTCGTGAAATGCGCCTTCCTCGCGGAAAGACCAGACGTAGAGTTTCAGCGCCTTGAGTTCCACGCAGGCCAGATCCGGCACATATTCCAGATGCAGGGTGGCGAAGTCCGGCTGGCCGGTTTTCGGGCACAGGCAGGTGAATTCAGGGATGTCGATGCGGATGGTGTAGTCCCGTTCCGGCATCGGATTCTCAAAGGTTTCGAGTGTTTTACTGGGTTTGCTTGGCATGGGCGCTAAGATACAAGATCGAAGGGCAAAGGTACAAGGGTAAAGATACAAGATTCCTCGCGCCATCTTGTATCTTTACCCTTGTATCTTGTATCCCTAATCTTGTATCTTAGCGGCCATGCAACTGACCAAACTAAAACTCTCAGGATTCAAATCCTTCGTCGATCCCACCACCGTGCCCATGCCCAGCCAGCTGATTGGCGTGGTGGGCCCGAATGGTTGCGGCAAATCCAATATTATTGACGCCGTGCGCTGGGTCATGGGCGAGTCTTCCGCCAAGCACCTGCGCGGCGATTCCATGGCGGACGTGATATTTAACGGCTCCTCCAGCCGCAAACCGGTCGGACAGGCCACGGTGGAACTGGTGTTCGACAATTCCGATGCAGCGGTGGGTGGTCAGTACGCCCAGTACAATGAAATCGCCATCAAGCGCACCGTGACCCGCGATGGCCAGTCGATTTATCACCTCAACGGCGCCCGCTGCCGCCGCCGCGATATTACCGATATTTTCCTCGGCACCGGCCTCGGGCCGCGCAGTTACTCGATTATCGAGCAGGGCACGATCTCGCGCATTATCGAGGCCAAACCTGATGAGATGCGGGTATTTCTGGAAGAAGCCGCCGGCATTTCCAAGTACAAGGAACGCCGCCGCGAGACGGAAAATCGCATGCGCCACACGCGCGAAAATCTGGAACGCCTGAGTGATTTGCGCGATGAGCTGGACAAACAGCTAAACCGTCTCCAGCGTCAGGCGCGCACCGCCGAGCGCTACAAGGTGTTGCGCGAAGAAGAACGGCTGATGAAAGCGCAGCTGCAGGCCTTACGCTGGAGCGTGTTGAACGAACAGGCCGAGCTGGCGGAAAACCGGATCCGCGAACAGGAGACCGAGCAGGAATCCGCGCTCGCCAACCAGCGCAATATCGAAGCCGAGATTGAAAAGCAGCGCAGCCTGCACAGCGAAAGCAACGATAAATTCAATGAGGTGCAGAGTCGCTTCTACAGCGTCGGCGCCGATATCGCCCGTCTGGAACAAACCCTGCAGCACGCCAAAGAGCGCCGCCACCAGCAGCAACAGGATCTGGCGCAACTGGAAAAAGACGGTCAGGAAGCACAGGGCCATCAGGCGGCGGATAAAAAACGCATCGAAGATATTCAGGCGCAACTGAGCCAACTGCAACCTCAGTTACAGCAACTGGAAGAAACGGAACAGCTTTCCGCCCGGCAACTGGCTGAGGCCGAAGAAGCCATGCAGGGCTGGCAGGCCGAATGGGAAGCCTTCAATCAGCAGGCCGCCGAACCGGCGCAACAGGCGGAAGTGGAACGCACCCGGATCATGCATCTGGAGCAGAAACTCTCGCGTCTGCAACAGCGGCTGGAAAAAGTGCAGCAGGAACTGGGTCAGCAGTCGCCCGAACAGTTACAACAGGAAGTGGAACAGTTGCAACAGCAGCAGACTGAGCTGGACGCGCGCGTGCAACAGCAGCAGGCGCTGCTGACGGAGAAGCAGCAACAGATCCGCGCGTTGCGCGAATCGGGGCATTCGCTGAACAGTCAGCTGGATCAGGCGCGCGGCGAACTCCAGAACATGCGTGGCCGCAGCGCCTCGCTGGAAGCCCTGCAGCAGGCTGCGCTGGGCAAGGAAAAGGGCGCAGTCAGCGAATGGCTGCAGGGACAGCAATTACAGGATGCGCCGCGTCTGGCCGAAGAGCTGGAGGTGACGCCGGGCTGGGAGCAGGCGGTGGAATGCGTGCTGGGTTCCCATCTCGAAGCGGTCTGCGTGTCTGAAGTCGACCCGCTGTTGTCGATGATGGATGATCTCAAAGAAGGCGTTCTGAACCTGTTTGACATTTCCGCCAGCGTTGCGGCGGCGGAATCCGGCAAGGCGACCCCGCTGCTGGACAAGGTCTCGGCCTCGTGGTCATTAGCGCCGCTGCTCGGCGGCATCTATGCGGCAGACACGCTGAATGAGGCTCTGAGTCTGCGCAGCCAACTGGCGGCGGGCGAATCTATTGTTACCCAGGATGGCATCTGGCTGGGCGCCAACTGGTTGCGCGTGGTGCGCGATACCGATGAGAAAGCCGGGGTCCTGCGCCGTGAACATGAACTGAAAACGCTGGCGGCGGAAATCGAAGCCCAGCAGCAACGCGTACAGATCTTGCAGGCGCAACTGGAAAGCGAACGCGAAAAACTGCATGAAGCTGAACAGGCTCGCGACAGCGCGCAGCTTGAATTCAATCAGGCCAACCGCGCACTGGCGGATAACCGTTCCGAACTCAGCGCCCGCAGCGCGCGCATTGAACAGATCAACGCCCGTCAGCAAAACCTGCAACAGGAAATGAGCGAGGCGCGCGAAGAAGCTGAAGCGGACAACATGGAACTGCAAACCGCGCGCGGTCGTTTACAGGCTGCGCTGGATCGCATGACCGGACTGGAAAATCAGCGGGCGGAATTGATCGCCCAGCGCGATCAGCGACAGGAGAGCCTGCAACAGGCGCGCAGCAAGGCGCAGGAAGATCGGCATGCCGCGCAGGAAATCAAAATCCGCGCCCAGACCCTGCAGACTGAACTCAACTCGACCGAACAGGCGCTGCAACGCATGCAAAGCCAGATCAGCCAGCTTTCCGGTCGCCGTGAAGAATTACAGGCGGCGCTGAGTGAAAGTGAAGCGCCGCTGGCGGAAATGGCGACGGAACTGGAACAGATGCTGGAACGCCGGGTGCAGGTCGAAACAGAAATGAAAGAAGCCCGCGCCATTGTCGAAAATATCGAACACGAATTACGGCAACTGGAAGAAGCGCGCACTCAGGCCGAGCAGGCCGTCGAGACGGTGCGGCATGCGCTGGAAGAGATTCGCATCGGCATGCAGGAAGTGAAAGTGCGTCGGCAAACGCTGGAAGAACAGGTTGCCGAATCCGGCTTCAGCCTGAAAGCGCTACAGGAGGAGATGCCGGAAGAAGCCAACGAAGCGCAGTGGCAGGAAAATGTGGATGCGCTGGCGCAGAAAATTTCCCGGCTTGGCCCGATCAATCTGGCGGCGATTGAAGAATTTGAACAGCAGTCTGAACGCAAACGTTATCTGGATGCGCAGAATGAAGATCTGAGTGAGGCGCTGGCGACGCTGGAAGCCGCGATCCACAAGATTGATAAGGAAACGCGCACCCGTTTCAAGGAAACCTACGACAAGGTGAATGCCGGCATCAAACGCCTGTTCCCGCGTTTGTTTGGCGGCGGTCACGCCTACCTTGAATTAACCGGCGATGATCTGCTGGATACCGGGGTGACGGTAATGGCGCGCCCGCCGGGCAAACGCAACAGCACCATTCATCTTTTATCCGGCGGTGAAAAAGCCATGACGGCGGTGGCGCTGGTGTTTTCGATTTTCGAACTCAATCCCGCCCCTTTCTGCATGCTGGACGAAGTGGATGCGCCGCTGGATGACGCCAACGTCTCGCGTTACTGCGACATGTTGAAAGAAATGTCGGAACAGACGCAGTTTATTTTTATTACTCATAATAAAGTGACCATGGAAGTCGCGCAGCAACTGACCGGCGTGACCATGCACGAACCCGGCGTTTCACGCATGGTCGCCGTGGATGTCGATGAAGCAGTGGAACTGGCCGCAGTATAATTAAAAAGGAAAAAGGGGGCGGAGTCATTTAAGGAACCTCTGATTAATTCCGTTCGCCCTGAGCTTGTCGAAGGGTGAACCATATAATTAAATGACTCCGACCCCTTTTTAACTACGAGAGGATAAACCGCGAAATGGATTCGCTTCGAATTATTCTGCTGCTGTTGGGGATGGTGTTTATCCTCGGCATGTATGTCTGGTATCGATTCAAACAGGATGATGGGCGCTTGAAATTTCCACAACTTGAAAAATTACTGAAACAGATCGGCAAGCGTTTTTCCGCGCCACGTAAGGAAATGGAACTGGCCGAGGCAGGCGACTATGATGATCTGCCCGACGATGATATTGAACATTTTTCAACGCTGAATACCGCCGTTGATGACAACCTGACTGCTGCGGAGCTTGAACCTATGTCGGCGCATACTGATGCGTCCGTGTTGCCGGGTGATGAACTTGTCGTGGTGATGTCGATCATGGCCGGGCAGGGCAAACAGTTCGCCGGTTTGGATATTCTGGATAGCCTGTTATCGAATGGCTTCGTGCATGGCGAGATGGCCATTTTTCATTACTTCCACGCCGAGGGAGACAAGCAACCGGTATTCAGTCTGGCGAATGCGGTTGAGCCGGGGATCTTTGATATGGATACCATCGAAGCCCTAAGCACACCGGGCCTGTCGCTGTTTATGCAATTACCCGGTGCGCTGGATGCGCGCACTGCATTTGAAACCATGCTGGAAAAAGGTCGCGCAATCGCCGGCGATCTGCACGGCGAACTCTGTGATGAAACACGCAGCGTTCTGACCATGCAGACCATCGGTCATTTGAAAGAAGAAATCGAAGCCTGGTTGTTCAAACAGAAAATGTCGCATCTGCGTGCGCGTTAAGTCATTAAGAATTAAAGGGGTCGGAGTCATTTAATTTATCAAAATATGTTCTTATTTAAGTTTGATTAACAAATTAAATGACTCCGACCCCTTTAATTGTAAAAAATTGGTCTAGTCAGTGCCTCCTATATCC
>WFVC01000021.1 GCA_015491815.1 Gammaproteobacteria bacterium
CCGTTGTTTATATAATGTTTAGCGTGGGCAGTGGCGATCACCTGCAGGCGATCACCTGGCTGATGCAATATGGCGGCGGGCTGGCGGCTTTACCGTTTGGGCTGATTATCATCTACAGCGTGTTCGTCGGTGGCAGGCGATTTGTAGCGAGCGCAGAAGGCAATGCGCTCTTGAGTTCGATTTTTTTATTCGGCGTGGGTGGTGTAATTGGTTTTATGATCAACGGCAGCAATGTTACTGTGCCTGCGCATTATCACGGATCGATTGTCGCGGTAACGCTTGCTTTTATGGGCATCACCTATCATCTTCTACCGCGTCTAGGCTTCAATAAGCCCGAAGGAAAAATGGTTCGCCTGCAACCGATTATTTATGCGCTTGGCCAGCTAATGCATGTGACCGGGCTGGCCTGGTCTGGTGGTTACGGAGTGCAACGTAAAACGGCAGGCGCGGCTCAGGGGCTGGATGAAATTGGAAAAGTCGCCGGTATGGGGTTGATGGGTATGGGAGGACTCGTTGCCATTATTGCCGGAATTATTTTCCTTATTATTGTATACAAAGCTATTCGTCCGAAATAAAGCTTCTTATTCAGGAACCGATGTGGAAGTTGCGGGCGTTGCTGTTTCATCCTCAGATACGGGTTTGTCATACAGGGCGCTAATTAGTGAGAATGAACTTACCGAGAGTATCAGGATAATAACAAAGAAGATTAATGAACGGTTAGGTAGGCGCTTGCCCAGATGTATTTCGATTCGGTTTAGTATCCAGTCCGAGATCATATAAAGCAGGACGGCGACGACAGTATAATAGATCATTTCCATGGTGAATAGCCTTGTTGGTTAAAGGTTGAATGTCTGTTTTTCATTCTGCTATTGATTATGCCGGGGGATAAATATGAAAGGCCATGATATAGATCATGACTCCGGTTATCGAGACATACAGCCATATTGGCAGAGTCCAGCGCGCTATTTTCCGGTGTTTCTCCGGCTGTTTGCGAAAGATTCGCCAGACTGTAATTAGTACCAGTGGCACAGTCAGAGCCGCCAGAATGACGTGCGAAGCAAGAACGGAAAAATAAATTGGACGAACAAGTCCCTGACCGGCAAAGGCGACGTTGCCCACCTGTGCGTGGTAATACAGATAGGACAGGGTAAAAAGAAAGGACACGAACAGCGCCGAGATCATACAGCGACGGTGTGCCGTTTTATTTTTTCGGCGAATAAAGAAATAACCCGATGAAAGCAGTACTGCTGACAGGGTGTTGAGTCCGGCCTGTAGCGGCGGAAGAAATGGAATAATGTCCATTGGCGAATAAGCTTACAGGTTTTTAATCTGTTTATATTGTGAGACAAGGGTATCGACTTTATGCGGAGGTGAAAATGTTGCGATTAACCTTGCTTGTGGATCGATCATAAATATTGAGCTGGTATGGGAGACCAGATAATTGCCATCAGCCTGCTTTTCTCCCAGCATATAGCCGGCGGCAAACTGGCGGGTAAAATTATCGATAGCTTCTTTGTCGCCACCAAGACCGATGAAGTTTGGATTGAAGTAATTTAAATATTCAGCCAGTTTTTCAGGCCGGTCACGGTTTGGATCGACAGAGACAAAAACCACCTGTAGATCAGCATTGGCGTAGGCATCAAGTTTTTTTACCATCTGATTAAGTGTGCTCAGTGTAGTGGGGCAGATATCCGGGCAGGACATATAACCAAAAAACAGTAGAGTCGTTTTTCCTTTTAGTTGTGACAGAGTAAAAGGCTTTCCACTTTGATCCGTGAGTTCGAAAGGTGTTAATTGTACCGGCTGGGCGCGCATGACCGCCTGTAATTCGGAAGGGATCTCTTTTGAGGGTAATAACCTAAAAATTATAACAGCAGCGAGGATTAAAACAGATAAAATAAAAAATAACAGACTTTTATTAAGCGGGGACGAATTTGTTGCCATTTATGAATCCTTATTTCTGGTTGTCATGCGCCATTGGCGAGAAGCCCACCAGATAAAAGTTAGTATCATGGTGATATTCAGGGCAATGCCGACCTTGAAAAAAGCTGAGAGTTTTCTTTTCCGTTTCCTGGGCTTGGCAGGGGCATCCTGCATGCCGGAGGATTCAGGTAGTTTTGTTGCTGCCTGTGGTGAATGCTGTGTTGCAGAAGCAGATTGCTCAGAGGCATAGAGCATATTAAGCGGATCAGGCAGCATGCAGAACAGCGACATTAAAACAGATAAGGTTAAAGTGTGACATGAAAGTCTTTGCATTAACTTGAGTACTGACATGATTAAAATAAATGGCCTGATGGGTTATGTAATTTCGGCTAAATATAGCTGTATTTTACAGATACACAAGTATAACACAGGCATTTATCCTGTTCATAAAGGAAGTCATGCAAGCGAGTTTATTCGCGCTTATACCGCTGGCGCCGGCGGCAAGGCCGATGTTATTCTATGTTAAATATTATGTTAGCTAAAATAATCCGAGGTCAATAAAGATGAGAGTCACCAGGGCTTTCCCACTGCTGTTGGTTATTATTGTGACAACGCTGTTTTCCGGGCTCGCCTTCTCCGGGCAGGAAAAAGAAGATATTGTCGTTTATGAGGGGTATTTTTCCAGACAGGGAAATAATGGCAAGATGGCTGAAATGTCAGGGTTCAGTCATTATGTAAAATTTTATCCCAACAACAGAGTCATAAGGTTATACATTTCCTACCCGTATTCGAAACAGGTTTCAGCAGAGGTGATAAGCAAGATTTTTAAGAAGGTTAGCAGTCAAACGACGGGCAGCGCCTATATACGGGATACCTTTGGTTTGCTGGATAAACCAATAGTTGCGCATCTGGATGTGTTTCGCAGGATAGACGGGGAGATTAAGTTTGACTGTGGCGCTTCGGCGCCCTGTACTATTGAGTTTCTGGATGGCTTGATCCAGGTGGTAAAAAAAGGCATCGTCAAAGATCATATTATAAAATATGAGCACGTAAATGAGTGATGCTAATCAAGTAGTTCCAGCAGGCGTTCCGCCATTTGTGTCGCATTGATATTGCTTGCCACCCGGGCGACGAATTTGCCTTCAGGATCAAATATAAAAATACTTGAGGTGTGATCCATCTGGTAATTTTCCGGGTGTGCTGGATCAGTGATAATTTTTTCATAGCGCACACGGAAATGTTTTGCCATAGTTGCCGTCATGGCTTTCGTGCCGGTGAGACCAATCAAACGTTTATCAAAATAATTCACATAATCCTGCATTACGGTTTGGGTGTCGCGCTCGGGATCAATGCTTATAAAATACGGTTGAAAGGCTTTCGCTTTATCGCCGATTTTCTTTAGCGCCTGCAGCATTACATGCAGGGAGGTCGGACAGACATCGGGACAGGATATATAGCCAAAATAGATAAGCTGGTATTTACCGAGCATGTCACGATCGGTGATCTGTTCGCCGCGCTGGTTGACCAGAATAAAGTGACCGCCAATCTCGCCGCCAATTACCGTGTTATTTTCTGCCGCTGAATCTTTTCCATCCGGAATTTCAAGACATTGTTTGATGACCTGGGTGTTGTAGCGCATCAGTTTTGCGTAGAGATCGGAGCCGGGTTTAAACTGCCGGCCGAGACTGTCGAGGCGACCGATGTTAATTTTTGCCTTACCCAGTAGTAAATGAATCTGTTCATCAGAGACATCGGTTTCCGCCAGCAGGCAGCGGTAGTCGCCACTGTTCAGTTGCGCATGGGCTTTTAGCAGGCGCGCCGTGTCGGGCGTTGCGTTGGCGACAGTGTTTAGCAGGGTACCGCGTATTTTTAATGCATAGGCCTGTTCAAAATATTGCAGGGTGTCGTAGTAGAGATAGCCGACGCCGGCTTTCATTCCCCGATAACCGTATTCCAGTTCTCGATCAACTTTGGATAATACTTCCAGCATATGAGCGCGGTTGCGCACATACAGGTGGCTGCGCACCGGATCGATATCGATCAGCATACGGGTAAAGGCGTCCAGAAGAATCAGCATATTGCGGCTGTCGAGCCAGAAGTAGGGATCGCGGCGTGTCTCGTCCTGACGCTGTGGCAGTATTTTTATTTCCGGATTGTCCAGTAATTCTATGACCTGTGCGGACGGGTTGAGTTTTTTCAGTTCCGCCGCGAGCCGGGGTTCCAGTTCGAAGCCTGTCCAGATGATTAAATCCGCTTTTTGTAAAGAAGCCTTTTGCGCCTTGTTTGGTGAATAGGTATAGGGACTGGCGTCCCCCTTAACCAGTAGCGTGGGTTCATCGCTGCCCTGCATCAGACCGCTGACAAGGGAGTGTACGGGTTTGATGCTGACCACGACATTCAATGGTTTCGCCTGCGCTGTATTGTTGAAATACAGAGCTGTGAATAGCAGGAGCGTTGCAAATAACAGCCCGTGGAGACGGGGGCGTCTGCAGGGTGGAATAGACTGTGCGGATAAATTAGTGATGAGAAAAGGCCTGTTTCAGTTTGTCGATTTCGGTGTTGACCCGGGTAGTGAAGCCTTCGTTGTCCGGGCAGGCTTTTTGCTGTTTGGCAAATTCAAGAAAAGAAGCGTTGGTGGCGTTATCATAAAGTTCACCGAGGCTGCGTTGTTTGGGCAGGTTGTCCACCATCGCCTGTTTCATGCGCTGCATCTCGGCGGTGCGTCGGCATTGCAGGGCGATGCCGTTTAGTTGCCCCAGTGATTCGATGGCCTGCTGCTGGCTGTCGGTTATTGCATGGGCGGGAGTATAACTGAGCAGCAACAGACTGAGGGCGAAAATTCCGTTTCGTTTCATATTTTACCTCGGTAAGAAAAAAGAAATTCGGTTTGGTTTATAGCTGATAGAATACTATTGTTTATGGCGGGAGTGTACATTGTTTCAGGTCAAATTTTTGTGCTGATGGCCGTTGCCGTCGAGCTGATAGATAACGCCACAAATTATATGTTTTGATTGCGCCACCTGTGATTTTACAAACTTGACCGGGGTCATTGTCTGCGCGGCGGGCAATGATGAGGATCCGCTTTAATATATTTGCCTGTTTTTATTTTGATGAAAAAAAACGTTATTTTTGAGAACCTTCTTGCTTTGCTGACTGAGCAGTTGACCCGCGCGCTACGCGATCCCGGCTGGCCCGAAAACAGCCTGTTGTGCAGTCTGAGTCTGAAACTCGAATTGCCCGTGTCTGCGCAACTGAGTGATCCCGGCGGCGATTTTTTTTATAGCGCACAGCCGGACAGGCAACGCTTCCGACTGGGGCGGGGCTGTGCTTACCGTTATCAAACTGATGAGCCTAAGGCCGATAAAAATCATTCCCGTCTTGCGGCTCTGCAACAGGCCTTCAGAAATTTGCAGACTCGCTGGGCGGTGTTTTCCCCGGACTCCTCTGTACAAGGTTCACAACCGGCCGCCTTTGTGGGCTTTGCGTATGCCGCTGAGGATAGCATGTCGGCCCCCTGGCGGAACTGGCCGAATACCCTGATGACTGTGCCCAGCGTATTGCTGCAACAGGACGGAGCCGCGTTCACCTTGCATCTGAGCGCGAAAACGGATCTGCTGCGCACGCCGCAGCAACGAGTGCGGCAACGCGATGACTGGTTGCAACATTGTCAGCAGTTATTCGCCTTGTTAACGACGGCTCGGGAGGCGCAGGCTGAAACGGATGCGTTATCCCCTTTGCAGGCGGTATTGACTGAGCCGGAAAATAGCCGCTGGTTGCATCTGGTGGAACAGGCTCGCCAGGCGATTCATGCGGGGGCGCTTGCCAAGGTCGTGCCGGCGCGCCATCTGCGCTTTCAGTCTTCCTGCGACTTTCAGCCGCGGCGGATTCTGCAAAAACTGACCCAGCAATTTCCCGCCTGTACCGTGTTTGGCATTGCTCAGGGGGGCGCGACGCTGGTGGCGGCGACCCCGGAAAAACTGGTGCGCCTGCGCAACGGGCGTATTTACTGTGATGCGCTGGGCGGCACCATGCCCTGCAGTGACAGTCCGGCGCAAAATCAGATCCTGCAAACGGAGCTGATGCAAAGTTCGCGCATTCGCCGGGAGCATGCGCTGGTGGTTGATCAAATGGCGCGAGCCCTGGCTCCGCTGTGTACCCGCTTGCAACTGCCGAAAACCCCCGCGATCATGCCCTTGCGCCAGTTGCAACATCTGTGGACGCCGATTGAAGCGCAGGCGCGCAGCGGGATCAACCTGCTGGATATCGCCGCGCGCCTGCATCCGACGCCGGCTGTCGCGGGGACGCCTACGGCGGCCGCACAGCACTGGATTCGCGAGCATGAGCCGTTTTCGCGCGGCTGGTACACCGGCGCCGCCGGCTGGCTGGAAGCGGACGGCGGTGGCGAGTTATCGGTTATTCTGCGCTGCGCTCTGTTACGCGGACGACAGGCGGATTTATATGCCGGAGCCGGGGTGGTGGCGGATTCGGATCCACAAAGCGAGCTGGCGGAAACCGATCTCAAACTGGCTTCCCTGCTGGGCGTGCTGGGCGGGGCGAGGCCTGAACATGGCGACAACGATTTAACGGGGCGCTCTCCCCGCGCGGCCGGTTAATGGCCGGGCAGGCGGCGATAAATCTGCGCTGGGCGCAGACCCTCTTAAACGGGCTGGTGGCGGGTGGCTTGCGGCAGGTGGTGATCTCGCCCGGCTCGCGTTCCACGCCGCTGGTGCTGGCCTGTGAACGTCATCCTGCGATCACAACCCGGATTCAGATCGATGAACACTGCGCGGCTTTTTTTGCGCTGGGGCTGGCGCGCATGGACAGGCGGCCGGTCGCCCTGATCGCCACCTCGGGCAGCGCCGCCGCGCACTGGCTGCCCGCGGTGATTGAAGCGAACCACAGCGCCATTCCCCTGATCCTGCTGAGCGCGGATCGGCCGCCGGAATTACAGGGCTGGGGGGCGAACCAGACCATTGATCAGTCACGTCTGTTTGACGGCCAGCTGCGTCACTATTATTCACTGCCCGTCGCTGCAGAGACGCCGACGTCCCTGCGTTATCTGCAGCAGCTCGGCCGGCGCAGCATGGCGGAAAGTCGTTGGCCCCGGCCCGGCCCGGTGCATTTGAATATTCCTTTTGCCGAACCGCTGACGCCGGAAATGGATGATGAAGGGCGGCCGGGTTTTAATCATGACGATGGCCGACAGCCCGTCCCCGCCATCCTGCCGGATCCGCATCAACTACAAAGTCTGGCGGAAAAACTGGCAGGCAAAACCGGGGTGATTATTGCCGGGCCGGAAACGGGGGAGGTAACCCACGCCGATGCGCTGCTGCAACTGGCTGAGGTTCTGGGGGCGCCCGTGCTGGCGGATCCCCTTTCCGGACTGCGCTTTGGAGCGTCGCGTCAGGAGCGGCTGATCACGCACTATGACAGTTTTTTACGTCAGCCGGATTTTGCCGCCCGGCATTCGCCAGAGTGGATTTTGCGTCTCGGGGCGATGCCCGTGTCAAAATCGCTGGGCGCGGCGCTGGAAAGCTGGGCGGGGAGTTTTCAGATTCTGCTTGATCCGCTGGGACGCTGGCGCGATCCGTTGCACCTGAGCCATGAGCTGGTGATTGCCGGGGTTACGGCGTTCTGTGAACAACTGGGCAGTCGCGTTTCTGCCTCTGCTCCTGCTTCTGCTCCGGCGGACTGGTTGGACGGGTTTTTGCAGCAGGAGCAGCGGGCGCAGCGAGGACTGGCAAAGGCCGACATTGCTGAGGCGCAGCTTGTTGAACAACTGCTGGCGGCGCTGCCTGCGAATAGCACACTGTTTTGCAGCAACTCCATGCCTATCCGTAATCTGGACAGTTTTTCTGGTTGCGGCAAGACGCCGTTGCATATTATGGCCAACCGGGGGGCGAGCGGCATCGACGGCAATGTTTCCACTCTGGCGGGACTGGCGGCCAATAATCAGCAGGGCAGGGTGGTGGGACTGCTCGGCGATCTGGCCTGCTACCATGACATGAATGGCCTGCTCGCGGCGCGTGAACTGGATGTGCTGATTATTGTGATCAACAATCATGGCGGCGGTATTTTTCAGCATCTGCCGCAGGCGGGCCTGCCTGAATTTGAACGCGCCTGGCGGACGGATCCGGGACTGGATTTTTCACGGGTCGCCGGGCTGTATGATCTGAACTATGACAAGGTGGCGCATATAAAAGATTTTGCCGCCGGACTGGACATGATGCTGGGACGATCCGGCGCAGGGTTGCTGGAAGTCGAGGTCGATGCCGTTGACAGCGTTAAGCGGCATCGGGCTTACTGGCAGTCGTTAATATAAATCAGACTTAAATAGAGGATCGCCCAACATGCAGTGGCGGAACGTCGACAGCCTGAACTTTCAGGATATTCTTTATCATCACTTCGAGGGGAGGGCTCGCATCAGCATCAACCGGCCGCAGGTGCGC
>WFVC01000022.1 GCA_015491815.1 Gammaproteobacteria bacterium
CCAGCATTTTTCCGCCGAACTGGTTTGCCGGTTTGAACGCGAACGTCCCGGCCTGCCCGCCATCGCCCTGACCACCGACAGCTCCGCACTCACCGCCATATCCAATGATTACACTTATAACGAGCTCTTTGCCCGACAAATTGAAGCGCTGGGGCAGGCCGGCGACTGCCTGCTGGCGATCTCAACCAGTGGCGACTCAGGCAATGTAATTCGCGCCATTGAAGTCGCGCATGAAAAGGGCTTAAACGTTATTGCTCTGACCGGACGCAAGGGTGGCAAAATAGCCGGGTTGCTCAAAGACAGCGATGTCGAGATCCGCGTTGCTTCTGATATTACCGCCCGCATTCAGGAAGTGCATCTGCTCACGATTCACTGCCTGTGCCACCAGATTGACGACATTCTGTTTCCTGACCATTGACCACATCAACAACCAGAAAAGCCTTAAGCCCCGAGTTTGCCGCCGGCCTCAGCAACATACTTGCCCCTGAGCAGATTCTCAGCGAAGCGGCGGACTGTCTCGCCTACGGTTATGACAACAGCCGCATTCAGGTGAGTCCCGATGCGGTCGTCTTTCCGCATGATCACGAACAGGTGCTGGCCGTTGTTCAGCTTTGTAATCAGCATCATGTCGCATTGACTGCGCGCGGTCGCGGCACCGGCACCACAGGCGGCAGCGTGCCCCTGCGCGGCGGAGTCGTGCTTTCGACTGAACAGATGCAAAAAGTCATCGCCTGCCATCCGGATGATCGCTATATCACGGTTCAGCCCGGACTAAGCAATCAGGCGGTGCAGGAGATTGTCGCCGAACATGGCTACTTCTGGCCGCCCGATCCCAGCAGCGCGGCCTATTGCTCGATCGGCGGGAATCTGGCGTATAACTCCGCCGGCCCGCGCGCAGTCAAATACGGCACGCCGCGCGAAAATGTGCTCGGCCTGCGCGCCGTCACCGGAGACGGAAAATCCATTCGCACCGGCGTCTTCACCACCAAGGGCGTGGTTGGTTTTGATTTCACCCGCCTGTTAATCGGCTCGGAAGGCGCGCTGGCGATCATCACCGAAGCGACCCTGAAACTCACCCCGCTGGCGGAAGACAAACGCATCCTGCAGGCGATTTACCGCGACATTGAATCCGCTACCCGCGCCGTCGCCGATATTATGAAACAACCGATCATTCCCTGTGCGCTGGAATTTATCGACGGCACGGCGATTGATCTCATCCGAAAAAATTCTGACATCACATTTCCCGAGGCGGCCGGCGCCATGCTGATGATTGAACTCGATGGGGCGCAACAGCATCTTGCTGCCGATGTAGAAAAAATAACAGCGGTGGCGAGCAACCACGGCCTGCTCTCGCTCACTGCAGCAGAAACAGCAGAGCAAGCCAGCGCCCTGTGGAATGCGCGCAAAGCGCTCTCCCCGGCCTTGCGCAATGTCGCCCCCAACAAAATCAACGAAGACATCGTCGTCCCGGTTTCCAATATCCCGGCGCTCATTCACGGGCTGGAAGAATTGTCAGCAAAACACGCCATTCCCATCGTTAATTTCGGCCATGCGGGCAACGGCAATATTCACGTCAACCTGCTCTATGATCCGGAAAATACGCTGCAGGCCAAAAATATCGACGCCTGCCTGTCGCAGGTATTTGATTTAACCCTGCAACTCAACGGCAGCCTTTCAGGTGAACATGGCGTCGGCATCAGCAAACAGGCCTTTGTCGCGCGTGAACTCGACGCCACCAGTTTGAATCTCATGCAACAAATAAAAAATGATTTTGATCCGAATAATATTTTAAACCCGGATAAATTATTTATAGAAACACAAACTTAGTCAGGAAAAATCTACACAGACAGCAATTCAAATATCTCAGACATGGCTGTTTAACCGCTGACCCAATAGTTAAGGAAGCTCTGATTAATTCCGCCGTTCGACAAGCTCAGGGCGAACGGAATTAATCAGAGCTTCCTTAAAAATAAGGTTTGGGAGTTTTATCGAATCCTCCTGCCTCTGACAAATGTCAGCAATCCCAATATACCTGTTCCAAATAACCAGACTGCGGCAGGTACAGGTACAACAGATATGTTTGAGATCGTCCCGGCGCCTTCATATCTAACCCCGCCATCAAGGGTTATCCAGCTACCACTTCCCGGCCAGTCATTATTGTAATCTTCTTCAACAGATTGAAAAAACCGAAAAGTCTGTCCATAACCCAGGTTTAAATATTCATCAAGACTAAGTGGGACAATATCCGCAACCGTCAAGTTTGCATTATAATTAGTGAACCCAATAGAAATATTTCTATCAAAATCAGCTATGTACTTTGTCTGAATATCCCGATAAAGCACGCTTTTGTTTTTCCCATATGATTGGGAAATAGTTCCATTATCAAAGGTTCCGTTATATGAAATTTCACCAAAACCGGTGCCGGGAGAAGAAATTTCTTCATTACCATAATAGTTTAAGGCTGGTTGAATCGCATTTAATTCTTCATCAAAAGGGGTCGCGCTAAAACTCACCGGTGATATCTCCGGACGAATAGAACTCACATCCTGTCCATCCCAATAGTCCAGAACACCCGGAGTATAACTACCGGAGTCAAAGCCAACAGAAAGAATAAATTGCTGTCCTGAAAAACCTGAGTCTTGTAACCAGCTGTTGTTACTGCTGATATATCGTGTGCTAACATTGATGAGAAAATCTATGTTTACAGTGGCGGCAAAAACCATATGAGAAGCGAGAAGAAGTGCGCCTGAGGCTATTATTTTATACATGAGAACACCCTGAAATATTATTTTTTCATATCGACAATGATTAATGTCATAGTTATATTATTGCTTCGTCCGTCTAAAAAAACTAACAAGACCAAGTAAACCGGACGCAAATAACCATACAGCAGTTGGAACAGGGACAGCATTAACGCTTAATACAGTTAAACTATTACCACTCCCTATATCGATGCTTACCTGCATCCCGGGAAATGGACCGTCAATCTGAGGTGACCCGGCAATGCCATCATCATAGAATGGCGTAGTTCCAGAAATCGCCACACCTATACATTCACCACCGCCTGTGCATAAATCAGTTGTATTGAGTGAGGTTGTTGCCAGTGGCGCAGCCCCTTGATTAACTATGTAACCATTATAGTCATAACCATCACTTGCAGGTATGGCGCTATTGACGTCAAATATGGTATTACCATTTCGTATAAGATTAGTGCCGCTTACAACATCACCTGCTTGCAACCCATAATCAATCGCATTCAGCAATCCTGATGCATCCCATACCAAAGACAGCGGTAGTCCGATACTAAGACCATAGTCAACAAGCATATTTCCTAACACATAGTTAGTACCTTCCACCCTTTGCAAAGATATATTATAAAACCGCGTATCCTGACCATAATAGGTTAACGGTGAAATAATCAATTCGCCCAGACCAGAACCTGCAGTAGTATCATAGGTAAATGTCGAGTGGATTGGCGCTTGCAAACCGTATGGATCAGAGGAGCTGGCGCCACCACCAACGACAATTTCACCGATTGGATTCATAACCGTGACACGCCCGGTAAAATCAAAAGAGATAATCGCTGACATGGCTGATATTGGTAAACAGATTGACATAAAACCAAAAATGAATCTAAACATTATGTTTTTCATATTCCCCCCCTTCAATATATTTAAACCTAAGCAAATTATTAGTTTTAATTTTTCACAGCTTGCGGCGAGCCTTATCTGCACAATATCTACCCGCACCAACTTTGCAAACCAGCTTAACATATCTGCTTTTTCTCTGCTGAAAAGCGCATGACCTACTCATAACCACAGCAATACACATACCAGTATCACAAGCATCTGTTTTAAATAGAGATAGCCAGAATTAGAATGGAACTAACTGCTTAATGTAAAGAAAGCCGACAAAAACTTTTACTGCCACCATAGGGTTAAGGCGGGGATATAGGTTAACAATAACAACCAGATCAGCATCAATAATAAAAACGGCAGGGCTGAATGGAACAGGGTGAGCACCGGTTTACCAAAGCGCTGGGAGGCGATGAACAGGTTGATGCCGACCGGCGGGGTCAGATAACCGATTTCCAGATTAGCGAGAAAGATGATTCCCAGATGCACCGGATCAACCTGATAACGCGCCGCCAGTGGCAGAATAAGAGGCACAACAACCACGATGGCGGAGAAAATATCCATCATTGCGCCGACCACCAGCAGGAACAGATTGAGCAGTAATAAAAACTGCAACTGACTACTGATATGCTGTTCCAGCAGAGCCAGCAGGCGCATGGGTAACTGGGTATCGATCAGCAGGTTGGTCAGCCCCATGGCAACGCCAAGTATGATCAGAATACTGCCGACCAGTGCAGCCGAATCTTTTAATACTTTCGGAACGTTCCGCC
>WFVC01000023.1 GCA_015491815.1 Gammaproteobacteria bacterium
ATGCGTTGCAGTTCTTCTTCGGCTTTCTGGCTGACGGCCTTGGCTTCAAGTTTGAGTTTGGCGGCCTTTTCTTCCGCCTTGCGCGCGCGTGTGGCTTCGCTTTCGATACGCATTTTCGCGGAGCGAATGGCGGCGTCGCGCTGGTTAAGTTCTTCCTGTTGTTGACGTTCAACTTCTTCGGCGGCCTTGCGGCGGGTGGCTTCCGCTTCTTCGACGCGCTGGGCAATGGCGCGGGCTTCGTCGCGCGCCTTTTGCGCCTGTTGTTTTAATTTTTCTGCTTTTTCTTCGGCGGCTTTGAAATTGCGATCCGCTGCCTGGGTTTTACTGGTTTCGACTTTGGGGGCGACTGAGACCGAGAGGTTGGCTTCGGGAAGTTTAATATTGGCCTTATCGAGCCCGCCGCGCAGCACATGGCAGGTTAGACCGTGCTGGGTGAGGAGGAAGGCGGCGGCGGCGCTGCGGGCGCCGTCGGAACAACAGAGAATATAGTTGCGATTGTTGTTCATACCCTCCAGTTTTAGACGCAGCATGGAAAGTGGAATGTTAACCGAGCCTTCAACGCGAGTGCGCTGGTATTCCTCATTAGTACGTACATCAATAAGCAGGCTGCCTTTGGCAATTTCAGCCAGCACGTCTTTTTCGTCGGTGTACTGGATCAGGGGATTGGCGAGATGCTGCAGGAAGTCTTCTTTTTTTAGACGCATCAGTATGCCGTTTTCGAGCATGGTGACGCTGGCGTTGCGGGCGCCATTGGTGATCAGGGCTTCTTCGCCAAAGCCATCGCCTTCGGAGAGAATGGCGAGTTGCATTTCGGCTGCATTGGGCGCCGGACGGCGGCTGACCGAGCATTTTCCTTTTTGCACGATGTAGTAGTAGTTATCTCTGGCGCCCTGCTGGATGATGATCTGGCCTTTTTCCACCGGCATTTCTTCCAGAGCCATGAGCAGCGCCTGGATATTTTCAGTCGGCAGGTTGAGAAAGGCGCGAGACTGCAGGAAACGCATCATCCAGTAGCTGCTGTCATCACTGCTGAGTTCATCCACCTCGTAGGTGCCGGAGGGGTTATCATCCAGCAGAATTTCAAGAAGATCCGAGTCGATGGCGAGTATGGTCGCATCGGTTTTCGTGCGGCAGGTTTGGCTGCGGGGAACCTCATTGGCCAGCGCCTGTTTAGCTTCACGGGATTTGGCGCGGATAACTTTGCTGCGTGAGTCGCCAATGCTGGCTAATTCCACCTGTCCGGCAAGCAGAAACAGGGTGCGTTTGTCCCGTTCACCCTGTTTGAACAGCATGCGACCGGCCGGAATATCCTCGATGCTGGATTTATTGACCAGTTCATCAAGTTTGTCAAAACTCAACTCGCTCAGGGGATCCAGCGTTTTCAGCAGTTTCTTGTCGAGGATAATTTTGCTTGCAGCCATGGGGGAATGTTTACTCAGTCTGTGATAGTTCAATCGTCAAACCTCAGTTCGACACTTTATAAGCGGATACCGGCGTCAGAACTTTAAAATTTGATCCGCCATTCTGGAATACTGACAGGTTAAATATTAGCCGATATTGGCTGGATGAGGTGTGAATTGACGCACAACGCCGGATTCTGTTGCTTACTATATATTTGAAAATAGACAGATTTGTGACGTGGTGCAAATAGTAATATTAGAAAGTCATTATATTTGAGTGTGGTTTAAAGAATAGCGTTCAACATGGGAACCGGCGCTTTATGAGGGCAGGAAGTCGATCGGGTAGGTTACGGTTACGGTATCCACATCCCGAGCGACGAAGCGGAACAACCTGATGCGACTGAGCAGGCGTTTCTCCAGTTTGGGCGAATTCAGTTCACTGCTGAGAATACGCGCCGCCGTTACCTGTCCCCCGGGGGAAATGGTAAGCTCGAGCAGCACCTTGCCCTGCAAGCTCGGATCCCGGCGCAGGGCGCGGTTATAGAGGCTGTAAATCGCGCCCTTGTTTTTCTGGAAGACCAGTTCAATTTCTTCCTGGCTGCGGGCCAGTTTGTGTCCGGGGCGCGTCTTTGGCGCGACTATGCTTTTCTCGATTTTGCTTTCGACCTTGCTGGTTTGTCGACCGGCCAGCGCCTGTCCGCCGGTGCTGCGGCTGAGGCTGCGAGTGTTGATGCCGCTGCTGCCCTTGCCCGCCACAGCGGAGAGCACGGCGGCGGTTTGCGGCTGGCTGCGGGTTTTGCCTTTGTTTTTCTGAGGTGTGTACGTTTGCATGGTGGCGACGTCAAAACTGTCGCGCAAATCAGCCAGCTCATCCTGCATCGCCAGCAGGCCGCTGCTTTGCGCCTTTTTACGGGCCTTTGCGGTCTTATCGATGCTTTTTTTCTTTTCGAGCTTTTTCTTTTTGGCTTTCTTTTTCTCGACCGGTTTTTTCTTTTCAACCTTTTTTATTTCCGGAACAACCGGTTTGGGTTTGGGCGCCTGTTTTTTCTGCAGGATCAGTTTGGCCAGTCGAGGTGAAATCTGTTTGAGTTCCTGCTGCTGGACTTCCGGTTTGGGTAAATAGGGAACGATGCCGCCAATAATGGCGGATAGAATCAGGACGATGATCAGGATGCGGCGAAAACGCCGATCATGCCTGGTCTCGCTCCAGGGCAGCAGAGGGGTATGAGGATAGGCGTTGACCAGCACCACGATTATGAACCCTCAGCCGATTTCTGGATCACCGCCAGCGATATGTTGGTGAATTTGCTGCTCGCGCAGGTAAGCATGATTTTTTTCAAAAGTTTATAGGGAATATCCTTATCCCCCATGATGGTCACAGCCTGGCGATTAACTTTTATATTACGTGAGGGCGCGCCCTTGCGGTAATCAGTGAGCGCCTGTTGCAGCGCGGGGATGGTGGTTTTTTTATTGGCCATGACCTGCGCGACGGGCGCAATCCGTTTGTCATTGATGCGGATGTCCCTGTCGTTGACCATGATCACCAGTGTTTCTTTGGGAAATTTTTCCGCGCTGGATTCCGGCAGGTTGACCGCCTTGGGCGTGGGTAGCACTTCCGAATCACTGGAGGTGACGAGCAGGAAAAAAACCAGAATGGTGAAAATATCCATCAACGAGACCATGTTCAGCGAGGCCGAGTTGTTTTCGCCACGTTTGTGGTGGCGGATAATGCGTTTAATGCGACGGGATTCTTTCATGCAGTGACTCGTTACTTCTTCTGCGGCGCATCGCCAATCGAGATATCGGGAAACAGTTCGGCGCTCACCGTCTGTCCGTCGATCAGGGCGGGGTAGACGCGCACGGTATCCATGACTCTTACCAGCGTGTCATAGGGGGTGTCGCTCTGGGATAGAATGGTGGCGTCGGTTTTGTCCGGCAGGCGCGCCTTGATCTGTTTCAGGGTTTCACGCAGGACAAGATACTGTTTACCGGACTTATCGGTGACCGGAATATGTTTGATCAGGCCGCCCTTGCTGTCGGCGACCAGCAGCGCATCATGATTGATGATGATCTGGATCTGAAAGCCCGGCTTGTTATTGCCCGGCTTGCCGGCGCCATCCGGCAGATTCAATTCCAGAATCGTCAGGTGTGAAAAGACCGCCGTCATCAGCAGAAAGGGAACCAGCACCACCATCAGGTTCATGAAGGCGGTGATATTCAGTTCGACGCTGGCGGGTTTGCGCCGGTGACGGTGACGGATACGGCTCATGCGTCAGCGATGTTTTTGCGTTGCATCATCAGGTTGGTGAACTTGACCGTGGCCATTTCCAGACTGTCGACCACCTGAGTGGTCTTGGTTTGCAGTACGGTGAAGAACAGCAATAGTGGAATCGCCACCATTAGACCAAAGGCCGTGGTGTTCATAGCGACGGAAATACTGGTGGAGAGGATTTCAGCCTTCAGTGATGGGTCAACGGCCGCAACGGCGGTAAAGGCCTTGATCAGGCCGATAATGGTGCCGAGCAGACCGAGCAGGGTGGCGATGTTGGCGAGCATGGCCAGATAATGGGTGCGACGTTCGAGGCGGGGAATGGCTTCGAGCATACTTTCTTCCATTGCAGTTTCGATATCATCACGGCTGTTGGCCGAATTAAAACGCGCCAGCCCCTGTGAGAGCATCCGACTGATGGCGTTACTGGATTTGCTGGAAAGATTATAGGCCTGTTTGAAGTCACCGTTTTGCAATAATGGCAGCACCTGATTGAGCAGCTTGCTGTTGCTGCGTTTAGCGGCGGTGATATAAACGTAGCGTTCAATGGTGATGGCCAGACCAATAGCCAGCACCACCATGATTGGATACATGAAGGCGCCGCCCTCCTGAAAAAATCCTACGACACTTGCGTACATTCCCGTCTCCTCTTAAAAAATTCGGTTCGCCAGAAGCGATTGCCCATGCTCATTGTCAGACTGGTATAGCTGATTCTAATGCAGGCGCCTGAACCCGCGGGAAACTGATTCCCGATTATTACTACTGGTTCTCAAAAAACACCCGATGATAATATATTTCCCGCCGAAATTCTTCACGATCCAGCGGCGCCAGTACTTCATCTATCAGTTGAGAAATGGGCGGGCGACGCATATCCGGCAGACCGGATTTTTTCCAGGGGACGATATAAAGAATTTTTGGCAGTTCCTGATTGCCGATCACTGCGGTGCCCTGCATCTCGATGCGGGTTTCCGCCTGAGTAAACGTACTTGCGGATAGAAGCAGCAGAGCCGGCAGGATTTGAGGTTTTCTACAAGCTTGTTTAGCCATGAGCCTGTTCTCCTATGCGAGGGCTTAACTTGGATTGTTTGGGGATTCGGCGTTTCAACTCGACGATCCATTTACCGACTTTTTTATCGGTTTTGCCGGTGAGATGTTGATACTGTTCATATTGTGGCAATGCCTGGGCGGGTTTGTCCATGTAAATATCATACAGAATGCCAAGATTAAGCCAGGCGATGGCATAAGCGGGATCCGCATCGATGGCTTTTTTATAAGCCTGTTCCGCCTGTTTAAACTGACCGAGGTTGCGCTCAACCACGCCCAGATAATTGTAGGCGGGGGCGAGCTTTGGATTCAGGGCAACGGCCTGCTGTAAAGCCTGTTGGGCTTTTTCCCATTCACGCGCCTTGATGTGAATCAGGCCGAGGTTGGCCCAGGCGCCGGTCATTTGCGGGTAGCGCTCGATCAAGTCATGAAATTTTTCCGCCGCGCCGCGCAGGTTTTTTTTCTGCATCAGCGCCAGCGCCTGTTGAAACTCGCGGTTGATTTTGTTCTCAACCGGCTTTTTCGGTTTACCGATCTGACTGTCAGTTTGGCTTGGCGGCATATTACTGCATGCCGGCAACAAAATTATTAGCAGCAGAATAAGAGTATTTTTATAGCGACTAGTAAAGGCTGGAGACATGGCTGTCAATTCTCTCTGTTTTGGCGTAGCGAATGGGTTGCAGTTTTTGCAGCTGCTGCAAACTTTTTTTCACCCATTCATCGTAGATGCCCTGTTGCATGTTTTTAAGATTGGCCTGATGAATATCGATGGCTTTTTCTTCGAAAGGAAAGGCCTGTTCTTCCAGCAAAATGTCATATTGTTCCAGCGCATCGGCGGACAGGCCTTTGGGTCGTTGTGAATTCATTAAGGCGCGGGAAAAATTATTATAAATCTCGGCAATCTCATAGCTGGCCTGCGTGCTGATTTCAGCTATCTGGTAGCTCAATGCTCGTTGATAGGCCTTGATGGATTTTTTCATGAGTTTCTTTTTCCTTTTCAAACTCTTTTTCAACGGCGTCGTGAGTCGGGCTTTTTGATAAGCCATGCGTGAGGGAGTGGCGAGTTGCAGGGCGGCGTTGGCGGCAAGATAACGACTGCGATCAGTGCGTTGTTTGCCGGCGTTTCGATCCGACTTGATGATTTCATTCATCCAGTAGTAGGCGAATTTGTAATTTTTCCGCGCCAGATAATATTCGACCAGATTTTGCCGCGCTTCGATCGAACTCGCCAGAGGCTGCGGGTAAAGTTTGATATATTTTTTATACAACCGCGCAGCATCGGTTTTATGATCGGCTTTGGCGTAGAGTTCGGCGGACTGCCAGAGCATCTCACGTTTTTCTTTGGCGCTGTTTTTGTTGTCGCCGGCAAAGGCCAGTTTTTCGAGTTCTTTGGCGGCTTTTAATGACTGTCCGGTTTGTGAATAAATGAAAGCCAGCTTGGCGGTAATCCCGGCTTGCAGCGGACTTTGTTTTGGATAGCTGCGCCGCAGGTTTTCCAGTATGGGCTGGGCTTCGGCAATCTTGTTGGACTGGATGAGCAGGGAGGCGGCATCATAATCAGCCGTCAGGCGAATTTTTGAATGAGGGGCGATAGTTTTTATGCGTGAAAAATGCGAAATCGCCAGTTCAATTTGGCCCTGTTTTTTCGCTGTCTCGCCCTGTTTGTAAATACTGGCGGCAAGGCGATCCTGGATGGCCTTGCGTTGTTTTTTGTTTTTACTGTTTGCCGGAATATATTCAAGCGTATGACTGTAGGCGGTTTCCGCCTGTTTAAAGTCGTTTAGTTCAAAACTTGCATGTCCCAGCACTACCCAGGCGGTGCGATGCAGAGCCGGTTTGTTTGCGACGGTGAGCCGCTGGCTGAGGGTTTTGGCGGTATCCCGCGCACGTGCATAATCGCCGCTGGCGTAAAGTTTTTCCGCGGTTTTCGCCAGTACCGGAATCGCGCGTTTGTCCTCGGAGAAATAATCACTGAAACGCAGGGCGCTGTTAAATTCTTTTTGTTGCCATGCTTTGCGTTGCGCCTCATCCTGTTTCTTGCGATAGCTTTTTTCAATTTTTGGATAAATCAGCAGGGCGGCATAGGCGGCTTCGGCGCTTTTGGCATTGCGTGGATAGTCGTAGGCGGTGTGTTCAAATTCAGTAATTGCGCGTGAATAATTTTTACCTTCATACAATACTTCGGCCAGCAGGAAATTAATCGCCGGCGCATCTTTGTCATTTGGAAAGCTTTGAAGATAATAATTATACCAGTAGGCGGCCTGCTGATAGTCTTCTTTTTTATGTCGTTTCCGTGAAGCGGCATGATAATAACCGGCCAGATCGCGGATATGTTGATTGATTAGAGGCAAAACCTGTTTGCGAACGTCTTCACCCTGGGTCATCCAGAAACTGCTGTAGCGATCATAGCGCTTGATAAAGTCGGCCTTGGCCGGCAGCACCTGATGCGGTAGTCGTGCTGTCTGGTAGGCTTCGATTGCCTGTTGGTGAAATTGTGGGGCAAGCGCATTACCCGGGTGCCGTTCGACAAAGGCAAGCAAGGTGTCAGCGGCATCGGTATAACGGTTTTTGCTCAGATAAAGTTTGGCCAGACTATTATAAAGCAGGGCTTCATATTGCTGGGCCTGATGTCGGGACAGATAGCTGTTCAGGGTTTTGGTGCCTTGCAGATAAGAGACTGACAGCGAGATGGCGCGCATCACGTCTTCGAGCAGCGCCCGGTCGGCGCCGGAAATTTGCTGCGGAAAATCCATGGCATTGAGCAGACCATGTTGTTGCTCCGCATCCAGTAACTTGAAAAAGGCGTTCAGGGCGTTGTTATACCGGCTTTGTTTAAACAGGGTCCATGCATATTTGTAGAGCGCCTTTTCCCGATAGGGGGAAGCGGGATGCGAGCCGATGACATAAAAGGCCTGTTCGGCTTCGGCATAACGTTGCAGAGAAAAAAGAATTTCACCGCGGCGAAAATAGGCTTCATCGACGTATTGGCTATGAGGATAACGTTCACCCAACTGTTTCAGGGTCGCGAGGGCTTTTTCTGTTTCACCGCGCAATTCATAAGCCTTGGCTTGTTGGTAAAGAATATGATCATTGTTGGGATCATCGGGGTAGGTGGCGAGATAGGTGGCATAGAGTTTTATTGCGTTGCCCGCCTGCGCGCGTGATTTTTTGATGTCAGCTTTTTGCCCTGAGGTGTTGGCTTCTTCCGCATCGAGTACTTCCAGTTCGGCCAGCCGCCGCAGCGCCTGTGGATACATCGGGCTGTCGGGGGCCAGCTTGATAAAACGGCGATAGTGTGCGATCGCCTGTGCGCGGGTGATGTTAAGATCCGTTTTTGGGCTTACCGCAACCGGGGTGTCGGATAACGAGTCAATGGTGGCTGGGCCGGAGGAGCAGGCGCCCAGCATAATAATTGGCAGCAGTAGAAAATAGCGCGAATTCATTCTTCGCCCTCTATTATCCGAAAACGATCAGAGGATAATTTGTCCAGCAAAAGCGAAATATTATATTGCGCGCGAATTTGATAATTCTTGAGTTGCTCCTGACGTTGCTGAAGTTCCGCCAGCGCCAGGGTTTTCAGATGACGCGCCTGAGCGCGAAGCAGGGCGTCAAGACGCACATTCAGATGCTTGATTTTTCGATGCCGACTTTTCAGTTGATAGGCATAGCCGCGGAAATTTTTTGGTCCGTCTTTCCAGCTGCGGGTCAGCGACTGTTCGGCCTGTCTGGCATTGCTCAGACTGGTCTTGAGCTGTTTGAGCTGTTTTTCCGCCTGCCACAGGCGTGGTGCAAAATCGGTGCTGATCTTCCAGTAGAGAATGCCGTAGTAAAGCCGGTATTTTTCCAGTTGGGTCTGGAGATCGGTATCCAGACTGTCTTCGGCCTGCAGACGATCAATTTTTTCGTGGATGGATTGCAGCAGCGCAAGCTGTTCCTGTTCATTAGTGGAAGCCAGCGCCAGCGTATTTTGCTGTTGACGGATTTTCCGCAGTTCCGCGTCCAGTTGTTTTTCTAATCGCACATGCTGTTTCAGTTTGTGCAGACGCGGATCGGTGCTGATGTGATTCAGTTTTTTCTGCCAGGCTTTTTTGCGCTCGCTGAGCATGGTTTGCAGCACCGGAATTTGCGCTTCCCAGTTGCGCAGAACATGACGGAGATAAAACAGATCGCGGTAGTTTTTATAGGCCACCTGAAATTCATAACTGGCGAGCAGCTTGCTAAGATAAGGTAGTGATTGGGTTGAGCTGGCCTGTTTGATTTCCAGTGGGGTGATGATTTCCAGATCGCGGCTGTCGGTGCGCAGTATTTTTTCAATCTCGCCCTGTTCGACCGCATGAATAACGCGTTTCAGTCGCGCCTGTTGCTGCGTGTAAATTTTAATGGCCTGTTCGTATTCCTCCAGCGCGCGGCCCGGCGCGCCGACCGTATCGGTGGAATAGGGAATCGCTAACAGGGCTTCCTGTACTGCCGGATCTATTGCATCGCGTTTCGCCAGTTCACGCCAGGCGGAAAGCGCGCGCCGATGATCACCGGCCAGATTGTAGGCCCAGCCCAGCCCCAGCAGGGCTTTATTGGAAAAAGGGCCGTGCAGACGTATTTGTTTCAGATATTCAACCGCCGCCTTGCTGTCCTGTTGCTGGATGAAGGAAAAGCCCAATGCCAGATTGGCGCGATCTTTCAGGGCGGCGTGTTCATCATCATGGGCTTTGATGTCGCCACTGTCTTCGAGCAGATCCTGACCTTTTTCTGTTTCCCCTGTTTTTATCAGAGCGACGCCGAGGTTGAACTGGGCGTAGTGTTTCCAGACTGAATTACTGTTGAGATCTTCCAGCACCTCAACCGCCTTTTCCGGTTTTCCCTGGTGCTGATAAATATTGGCGAGCAGGTTGAATCGCTCTTCGTTGCGAATCGGCGGCAGGGTGTCGCGTATTTTATTTAGCGCTTCACTGGCTTTTTCATATTCGCCATATTGATAATAAGACTTGCCCAGATAATACCAGGCCTGATCGCGGGTTTCGTAATCAATGTCATTTTTTAGAAGTTCAGTAAAAATACGTCGCGATTCATCGCGCAGGCCGTAACTTTGATAAAGCCCGCCAAGCAGAATTTCCGGCATGTCGCCGTGATTTTTTATTGGCGCATATTTTCTGGCGCGCATCAGGCGGGTGATGGCGGAGAAATATTTTTCCTGATAAAAATAATACAGGGCTTCGCCATAACGCAGGTCACGAATAACTTCGTCTTCAGCGACCTCAGCCGATGCCGGGAAGCTAAATAGATTGCCCAGCAGCAGGATCAGTAGGCTGATTGATGCGATGACGGGATGTTTGGTGTGAGGAGTATTAAGGGCAATTAACATCGTGCCGGATTATTCCCAGACCTTGATCTTGAATTCAGGTTGTTGCTGACGGGTGTTGTCGGTAATTTGCAATTCGACAAACTGGGGATCGCTGCCTTTCTTCAGTTTGATGCTGCTGCCGCGACGGTAATCCCGGCCTTTTGGACCTTTACCGGTAAAGAAGGCGACCAGCTCATGCTCACCCGAGGGCAGATTGCCGAGGTAGAGGCGTTGCGTGCCTCCACGCCGCAGCGCATTGAGTTCGCGTTCAGTGTAAAGATGGTTGGCGACAACCTTGTCATTGAGTTTGATCTGCACCGCATCCAGATTGAAATATTCGCCGATATCGAAAGAAAGAAAAATGGTGAACTGGGTATTGGCCGGAAATAATAATTCCTCTTCAAGCTGGAATAGATCGCGGTTGAGTTCCAGCACCTGTTTTTTCAGATCCTGAATCCGGCTTTCCAGCGACTGTTTTTTTTCCGCGCTCGGTTGCGCGCCTGTTGTATTTTTTGCGGGGGCTGTTTCCGCCGCCTGCAGATTGGTGCTGGAAATAAACAGCGCCAGCAGTATGAGGTAGAGTTTTATCATGGGGTGGGTTGTCGATGTTGTTAAGGTCATTATTTGATCCGGCCTGCAAGACGCCCGGGGCATTCGTGACAGACTCTAGCATTTTACAGGAAGGGGCTTTTTTTACATACCCCGAAGTGGCTAATGCAGATAGTGGGCAAGCGCTTATTTATCAGGATGTCTCTGCATCTATGACTTTAGCGGCTGTTGCCGGAATATGCTGTAGAAACGGTCACAAAACAATCACTTGCCACCTTTCATTTCTGCTCGGCAGACGCCGGGGGCATGAGTCCATCTGAATAGTAAAGCCGGCCACGGGCGTCGATAACAACCGCGTCGAATTCAGGCAGACGGTTGATCAGCGCAATGCCTTTTTGCGCGCCGAGGATAAAGACGCTGGTAGAGAGCGCATCGGTGATCGTCGCCTCGGGGCCAATCACGGTGGCGCTCTGGCTGGCGCGGGCGGCGCGGCCGGTGCGGGTATTGATAATATGGTGATAGCGTATGCCGTCTCGGATGAAATAGCGTTCGTAATCGCCGGAAGTGGAAATGGCGATATCCGACAAAGGCAGCACGACCGGGCTGGTGCGCGCCTTTTCCGCCGTGGTTTTTTTCGGCGTGTCGCGGGGATGACGGATGCCGATCATCCACGGACGTCCACCCCGATCCCCGAGCAGGCGGCTGTCACCCCCGGCGCTGACCAGCGCATGCTGAACACCGCGCCGGCGCAGCAGTTCCATTGCCCTGTCAACGGCGTAGCCTTTGGCGATGCCGCCCAGATCGATGCGCATGCCGGGGCGGGTGAAAAAGACGCTGCGGGTTTTGGGATCGAGCCGGATGGCGCGGTAATTGATAGCCGGCAGTTGTGTTTTTATTTCCTTATCTGAAGGGTGGATGCCTTTGCGGTAGTCATACAGGTAGCCGACGCTGGCGAAACTGATGTCAAATACGCCCCCGGTCAGTTCGGCGATCCGCTGCGCCCGCTGCATGAGCTGGAACAGTTCCCTGCTGATAATGACCGGTTTTTTACCGGCTTCACGGTTAATACGCGCTAACTCACTGTCCTGTTTGAAGGGACTCATCAGGGCATCGATGCGGCGCATCTCCTGCATGACGGCGGCGATGGCGGCGCGAGCCTCGGCCGGTTTTTCCGCCCACAGTTCGACCCGCACCGGCGTGCCCATGATCGCCTGTTCGTCCTCGAACCACTGGGCCATGAGCGGGAAGGCGAGCATGAACAGCACAGACAGGAGTGTCGCGCGGGGTTGAGAGAATAACGCGCTCATGGGCGTTCGGCCCGCGCGCGCAGGTTTTTCAGCATGCGAAAGGGCAGATGCCGCTGCACGATATTGATGATCCAGACCGGCAGCCAGCCTTTGAGATCGGCATGGAAGATGAGTTCCACCCGCGTGCGCCGGGGCGTCAGGGCGGTGAGCGTGTAGACGCTTTCGACCAGTTCGGCGCGGATGGCGTCGGCCTGTTCCGGCATCAGCGGATTCGGTTCTGATTTCATCCGGAAAATCAGCCGATCATTCCGCTCCTGCGAGAGCCGGATGCGATAGACAAAATCACGATCAGAGGCGGGCCAGGGGGCGTCGAAGCGGCTGTACTCCAGACGCTGCGTTGCTGAGACGGGCTGTAAAATTTTTGAATCATTCAGATAGGGGATCCACTGCGCGCGTCGGGGAGCGTCATCCAGAATCCGGCGAATGCGCGCCAGCGGCGCGTCGATGACGACCTCGGTTTTGACCTTGATGATATCCGAGCCGGGCACGTCGGCGGTATAGATCAGAATCCCCCGGTCATCTTTTATTTTTGTCCAGTTGGTTTGCGGAGATTGGGCGAGCGCGATGGCGGAGGCAAAAATCGGGCTTAAACAGATCGCGCCAAGCCGGAGACTGAAGGGTCGGTTTTTCATGGCTCAGTATTTAGCACGCCGGGATGCTGCGCCGCAAGCGGACGGGGTATCCGTTGCAGGTTCGACTTCAGTCGCATCTGCATTGGTATCGGTACGACTGAAGTCGTACCTACAGTAGGGCTTCGCCGCAAGCAGCGGGAAATGACCCACAGAGATTAAAGCGGGCGGAATCAGACAATGTTGTTAAAGGCCAGATATTTGTCCAGATCGCTGCCGAGGCCGTGATTGGGGAACAGGCTGGCAAAATTGCCCTGTTCGCCATGCAGAGCCATGTAGTTGAGCACCACCATTTCCACCAGCAGATTGACGTTGTTGGCCGCCGGGCTGGAGGAGGTGACGGTGGAAGCGCCGCTGTCCATATAGCCGATTTGCTGATGCACGGCGGTATCGCCGGCGGTGTTGCGCAGAACCGGGCGACCACCGGGGCTGTAAACCAGAAAGAAGGATGCAGCGGTGGAGCCGTTATCGCCGGTCCAGACGCCCTTGCCACCGCCATCTACTGTGTTGTCTAGTGTGCCGTTACTAAATACGGAACCATCACTGAACACATACAGCATCAGCGGCTGACCGACAGCAGCGGCATATTCCAGACAGGCGCCCATGCACTGGCCGGCGCGGAAATCCCGATCTTCACCGGCAGAGCGGTTGCCGGTATGGTAGTCGAAGCCACCCATCTGAATGGTGCCGGCGCCGGCAAAGCCATTGATTACCAGTTTCATGACCGAGGCGGTTTTCTGAAATTCGGTTTGGTCGCGCCGCATGTTTCTCTTCGTGTTCTTTATGGGAGAAGAGTCTGTGTCTATGTAGCTAAAGTCGGGATTTAAATCATCAAAGATATCTTTAATGTTGGCGTCACCGACACCATTATCATCTAATGGGCTGGGGTTGAGAATGTTGGGATTGCCGTAGCGATCCACCAGTCCGGCGCTTTTCACATAGGCGCATTCAATCTTGTCCTTGATGGCGGCATCGGTGCTCAGGCTGGTGCTGACCTTATCCAGTTTTTTCCGGCTCAGGCGGGTGACTGATTCCATCACTTTGACCGCATCGCTATTGCTCATCTGACCGACCAGATTGCCGGTATCGACCATGCCGGTCACATCGCTGGGCCGGTCGACCTTGGTTGGACGGGCTTCGACATCAACCATGGACGGCGGCGCGACTGAATTGCCGCCGGATTCGGAATTGCGTGAGCCGATCAGGTCCAGCAACTCGCCGCGCGCGCCGGCCTTGTAAATGCCATACATGGGGTTATGCGGATTGTTGGCGGTGTCATTGCCGGAGCGGGCCGGGATGACGGCGCCATTGGTATTGGCCAGCGTGCCGGCGCTGGCGCGCGCCTGAATGCCGCGTAAAAAGGCGCTGTCCGAATGAAAGGCCAGTCCCATGTCGGTATTGATAAAATTGCCCTGACTGGCCGAGGGCAGCATGTCGCCGGGCAGGCCGAGTTTGCTGTAACCGGCGGTGGAAAGAAAATCCAGTTGTCCGCCGCGTCCGCCGACCAGCACGTTGGAGCCGGAAATATTGGCGCCACCGGCCAGATCAAAACAGATGAAGGGGACTTTGCCCGCGCCGGCTGCGGTAATGCCGCAGGCGGTTTGCAGAGCCTGCATGTCACTGGCCAGTGCCGCATTGGCGACCCCGGGACGGGCAAACAGACTCAGCAGCGGGCTGCTGCCGAGCACCAGTCCGGAACCAGCGAGAAAGCCCTGACCGAGAAAATCACGGCGGCTGACCGGGCGTTTGTGATCCCGGTGATAAAAAGGACCGTCATTATTTGTATTTGTGTTTCTGGATTTTTTGGCCATTGAGTACGTCCTCTATTGAATCAACATGGCGGCGCTGCCGAGTACGGCGGTGCACATGCCCTTGACGATGATGCGGGTGCGGGCGGCGTCACCGCAATTACTGCTGCAGCCGTTGGTCAGGCGCTCGTAGAGACCATCGCCGATGCCGTCGCTGTCGCCGTCTGTATCACTGCTCAGTTCGGTGCGTATTTCGTTATAGCTCGGCGCAGTCGCGAGATTCGTGCTGATCATCCTGTTGTACAGGCTGGTCGCCAGCGCATCGATGGTGGCGGACTTGTTGGCGAAGGCGCTGTCCACGTTGGCGTTAAAATCGAAGCCGTTACCGAAGAAGGCGCTGCGCAGGGCGCTGTCTTCAACCAGTGAACTGCAGTAGTCGAAGGACAACTGGGTAATCGCGACCTGATGGGCGGAGACGAAGCCTTCGATATTTTCCACCGAAGGCAGTTGTTGTTTGACCGTACTGAAGGTTGAACTGTCGTCATCGGTCTGGGCGTTGACGCCGGTGACTTCCGCCATCGTATTGTTTATTTCCTCAAAGGTGCGCAGGCCGATATCCGAGGCCGGATCCGGCGTCGGAATGGCGGCCGGGCTGTAGCTGCCGCCACGGCTCATGGCGTTGGTGTTGCCGCCAATGATGTCGAAGGTGAGGAAAAACTCATCGCTGTCCGCGCCTTTTTCCAGCGGGAAAATGGTGCCCATGGGCGAGAGCAACTGGCCGTTCTCGGTGTAGGCGGCGGCCGTGAGCGTGGCGTCCACATTCACCCAGGCCTGTCCCACCTCGGCTTCAGTGCCGTTCATGCCCAGACGAATGCCCTTGATCTGAATATTGTCGGGGCGGTCGTCGCCGAGGGTGACGTAGGTCGGTTTGGCGAACATGTAGCTGTAATCATCGAAGCGGGACATCTCGAACATAATATAACTGTCAGGGACATCGACAAGATGGCTGATGTTGAACAGCATGTAGAGTTTCTGGCCGACGCCGGCGTCGAAGTTCTGCTGAATCTGCGCCTGGGTCAGGGCGCGGTTATGAATGGCCACCATGCGGATGCGGCCCTGCCACTGCTGATCGCCGGAGGCTTCATTGCCGAGAATAAAGGCATAGCTGTCGTCCCAGTCTTCAAGGCTGGCGCCGCTGTCGGGATCGGCATCGCCGGTGTACTCGGCGTTTACATAGATGCGCCGGCCGACCCGGGAGCTGTAGGTGACGACTACGTGTTGCAGGGTCGCCTGCAGGCGTTCGTCATCATCATTGGTGGAAAGATCCGGGCTGCCGTTGAGATCAGAGTTGGCGTTGCGGTTGAGATAGTTGTAGTTATACAGGGTCTGCCCGAGGGTGAAGTTGCGCGCGCTGTTGCCGGCGGAGTAACTGATGATGCGCGCCGGGCCTTCCTGAGTGACATTGGCGGGCACCAGCCAGGCTTCGATCGTATATTCGCCGGTGGCGCGGATCAGATCATGCAGTTTTTTACTGGCGCTGGTTTTGCCCTGCGCCTTGCCGCTGACGATTTCGATGCCGTAATTACTCAACCAGTTGATTTCACCGGAGAGACTCAGGTTCAGAGCAGGTTCGACGCCGCTGGTGTCATAGGCGATGGTGTCGGCGCCGATATTCTGGAATTCATACAGGGCGATGATATTGGATTCATGCCGCTGGCCGCCGCTGGCGACCAGACCGTGTTCCATGCGCAGGGCGCGGCTGGGCACCAGATCGCTGTCCACCGGCGTCGGGGTAATGGGCGAGGCGTAATTGCTGATCGCGGTTTCCAGTTCAGAGGCGTTGCTGCTGCAACTGCTCCAGCAGTTGTGGAATTCGTCACGCAGGCGAATAACCAGACGCGAGTTGGACGGGTTGTCCAGATCGATTTTGCTTTTCGCCGCTTCCAGCGCCAGATCGATATCGCTGTTGGCGAAAAACGGCGCCGTGGGCGTGCTCGCGGATTCGGTGTGACAGGCGTTGCAACGCTGGCTCAGGATGCTGTGAATACTGCTGAACAGGGCGCTGTCGGCGGGGAAGGTTTTGCTGCTGCCGGGTTCCAGTTCGTTGGGAACCGGAGCCTTGAGTTCGATCTTGCGCGGCGCGTCGCTGATTCCGCCAATCCAGTTGTTGATATAGGCGACGATGGTGTCGGCGCAGACCTGAGGATTCGGATCCCAGCAGTTATGATCGCCGGCGACCTTGGTGACCAGACGCGAGGACGAGGGATCATCCAGATTGATGTAGGGGATGCCATTGACGTTGACGCCCTGCGCTTCGCGGAAAGCCAGATTGACATCGTCCGTACGCGCAAATGTCGGGGTCTGGCCGATGCTCTGGTTATGGCAGGCGCCGCAGCGATTCTCGCCGTTGAGTCCGTTCAGGCCATCCCATACCGTGAGCCGGAATGACTGGGTATCCGCCGTCGCGGGTTCCGGTCCGGTGTATTCGGTGGAGGCGACCGTCAGGTTCGGCGCCGATTCGGTTTCCGCGCCGCCGCCGCAGGCGGACAGTAACGCCGCGCTCAGCAGCAACAGGCCGGGTTTGAGATTTTTTTTCATACTGAGAGAAATCGCGTGTTTGATGGTCATGTTCAGTCTCCCATGCAGTAGGAAACAGCATCGGCAAATACGCTTTTCAGGCGATAGCCGCTGTTCTTGAAATTGCTGGTCAGACTGCTGATTTGCGCGCCGCTGGGTTCACGCAGGCAGACCGCGCGGAAAACTTTCTTGACCTGACAACTGGCGAAGGCTTCGGTGTGCGCCAGTTCCTGTCCCATCGATTTGGCGCCGTTGCCGCTGCCGGGCAGGGCCGCATCCCAGCCGAGTACGGAGTTGGGGCCTTCGCGCCAGTAGTTGTCCCAGCGATCATCGGGGGTGACGTAACCATAAGGAAAGACCGTGGCGTTTTGCAGGAACTTGGGCTGTACCCGGCTGCCGGTTTCCGGATCGTTGGTTTCGTTGTATTCGAGCGCACCGGTTTCGACATTATCGGTGTAGGTGAAATCATAATAGGCATAGGCCTGCATCATGGGATCCATGCCGGCATGACAGCCGCTGCAGGCGTTGATGTAGATGCGGCTGTCGCCGCCGGGACTGCGGCTGGCGTCCTGACGAATGCGATCGGTGGCGCGGGTGTTGTCCTTGATTTGCTCCATGTCGGCGCACAGGTGATTGAGCAGGGTGAAGCGGAACATGGCGCGGTTGGTGCCATCGACGAAAAAGGCGCGGGCGGCGGCGCGGGTGGTGATCACCCCGGCGGTAGCGTCAGCAGGCAGGCCGGTCACTGCGGACTGTTCTTTTTCCATCAGAACCGCGTCATCGCTGAGATCCAGTCCCTGGGTTTCCATATCAATATAGTGCTGGTTGCTGCTGTTTGAATAGGCCGCGAGGCTGGCGTTGTTTTCGTCACCGGTGTAGATAATGTCGCCATAAAGTATTTCACGAAAATCTTTATCGTCACGAATCATGCCGATGACGGTGGCGGTGTAGTCATTCAAGGGCGCGAAGACGGTTTGCTCTTCATTGGTCCAGGGGGTGATGAAATTTTTCAGGGTGACGTTGTAGAAATTACGGTTGGCCATGGCGCGGTTGGCGGCGGCGGCGACATCGTTGTTATTGATATCGGTTTCCATGAGTCCCAGCACCGCATCGGTCGGCGGGACGCCGGCGAGGCGATCATGAATGCGGCGCGCCTGTTCGCGGGCGCCGGCCTGCAGGCTGTCAATCTGGGCAAAACATAACAGCGTCACAACGGCGAGCAGCGAGAGGCTGTTATAGTGTCTTTTTTTCTTATCAATCATTTCATCTGACCCTGTTTGTTCACAAGTCTGGAACCTGTCCATAATACTACTGATAAATACTTGGACATTTCGTGACCATTGCCACAGAACGGAAAAAGCATTCCGGGAGATAATCCAAAGCGTGTGCCGGTTCAAAAAACAAATGCGCAGAATGAACTGTAATCAGGTTGTTGCCTGAACCGGCAGAATGTTTGAGATGGATGCAGAAACCCTATGAATAAAGTAATAGACCTTTCCTCCCGCGCACAACAGCGTGTTGTTAAAACGGGCTTGTTGTTGTGCGCGTTGATGCTGTTGCAGGCCTGCGGGGGCGGCGAAGGCGATACCGGGGAGGCCGTTGATCCTATTATTCAGGATTCGGGCATCGCCTATGTGAAACGGCCGATTCCGGTTGATGAGGTCACCGGCGAACAGCTTGACGATGATGCGCGCGATCCTCAGCCTTATCGCGCCGGGGGCGACTTATATTATCGCGTGCGGGCGTTGCCGAGCGCGCTGGAAACGAATATTACCGGTGAGATTACCGGTGGCGTGGGGGATGTGAAAAATGTACAGGTCTCCTATGACGGGACAAAGCTGCTGTTCGCTCTGCGCCTCGCCGATATTCCTGAAGATGAACTGGAAGCAGATGAAAACCAGCCGACCTGGAATATATGGGAATATGACATCACGAAAAAATCTCTGCGGCGAATTATTTCATCTGATCTTCGCGCCGAGAGCGGCGAGGATGTGTCGCCGGTTTACCTGCCCGATGGCCGCATTTTATTTTCATCGACTCGCCAGCAACGCACCCGCGCTATTTTGCTGGATGAAAATAAATCCCAGTTTGTATTGCAGACCGAAGATGGTTCCGGGCCGGTGTTCTCCCTGCATGTGATGAATGCCGATGGTACGCAAATTGAGCAACTCACCTTTAATCGCAGCAATGATCTGGATCCCTTTGTTCTGCAAAGCGGTGAAATTGTGTTTAGTCGCTGGGATAACGTGCGGGGCCGGGATCGTATCAGCCTCTATAAAATGAATGCTGATGGCAGCAACATGCAGCAATACTATGGCGCGCACAGTAACGATACCGGCACCGACAATACCACCGTACAATTTCTGCAAACCCGGGAAATGCCGGACGGGCGCATTATGGCGCTGTTAAGGCCGTTTACCGGCACCTATTCCGGCAGCGATATTGTGATGATCGATGCGGCAGCCTATATCGACGTGGGTCAGCGAATCGCCGGACGTTCGGCGGTGCAGAGCGTGGCTCAGTTATCGGCTTCGCCGGCGAACGTGCGCAACGATACGGAAATCTCGCCGGGCGGACGCTACCGTTCTATTTATCCGCTCTGGGATGGCACCAACCGTTTTTTGATCAGCTGGAGCTCCTGTCGATTGCAGCAGGCGGATGAGCGCATTGTTCCCTGTACTGCTGAGAATCTGGCGGACGCCAGCTTGCAGGAAGCCCCGCCGTTGTACGCCCTGTATGTGTATGATCTTGACAAACAAACCCAGACCCCGATCTTTGCGCCGCAGGAAGGGGTTATTTTTTCCGATGTGGTGGCCATCAATGAACGCCCCTTGCCGACAATATACCGCGCCGCAGAGAATCCGGATTTTGATCAGGATCTGGCGAATCAGGGCGCCGGCATTCTGCATATCCGCAGCGTCTATGATCTGGATGGTGAATTTAACAGCCTGGACGCGGATCCCGCGATCACCTCGATTACGCAAATGGCATCCTCGGCCACGCCCTGGAGCGCGCGCCCGGCGCGTTTCCTGCGGGTGCTGAAGGACGCTGCGGTGCCCGAAGGCGTGCCCGGCGTCGTCTTTGGCCGGGTAGAGGAACAAGTGATGCGCGAGATCGTGGCCTATGCGCCCATTGAGCCGGACGGCTCGGTCAAGGTGCGGGTGCCGGCGGACGTGCCGCTGATGATCAGCATTCTGGACGAGAATGGCCGCCGCATCAGTTCACCCCATTTCAACTGGATTCAGGTTAGCGCCGGCGAGACCCTGACCTGCAACGGCTGCCATGATCACAGTAGCGGCAAACCGCATGGCCGTGCGGACGCCCGCGCGCCGCTGGTCAGCGGCGAGACCATGGCTACGCGCCGTAACCGGGTTGATCCTTCGGCGATGAATTCAGGTGTGGATCTGGTCTTCAATGACTTCTGGTATGGCGTGGACAGCGACTTCAGTTATCGTTATGCGGATCTGGACACCCCCGCCCCGGTCGCCCCCGAATGCCTGACAGACTGGAATAATTCCTGCCGTATCGTAGTGAATTATGCGACCCATATTCATCCGCTGTGGAGCGTCTCACGCGAGGTGATCGATCCCAATGACGGCGTCACTGTACTGCGTGACGATCGTTGCACATTCTGTCATAGTCCGGTTGACCCGGCGGATGGTTCGGCGCGGGTGCCTGCCGCCCAGCTTGATTTGAGTGATGGCGATTCACCCAATCCGCGCCAACTGGAATCCTACCGGGAGCTGTTTTATGGCGATCGGCAACTGGAAGTGGTGGACGGCGTGCTGCAGGTGCGCCGGGTGCGGCGTGAAGACGCCAATGGCGACCCGATTCTGGATGAAGACGGCAATGAGATTTTTGACACCTTCGGCGTCTCGGTCGCCATGTTCGCGCCATCCTATACCGCCAGAGGCAGTTATTTTATCGAGAAAATGACCGAAACCGAACTGGATGCCGGGCGTCGACTAAAAGCGGATGATGGAACCGAGATTTATTTCAACGGCGGAACTTTCGTCGATCATCGTGGGATGTTGAGCGCGGCGGAATTACGTTTGATTTCCGAGTGGCTTGATATTGGCGCGCAGTATTATAATAACAGTTTTGATGCGCCCTGAGCGAAGCGAAGAAGTGCTGATACGAAGCTCTCGCAGAGAGATTCTACAGTGCGCCCTGAGCGAAGCGAAGAAGTGCTGAATGTGACCAGAACCTTGCGGAGCAAGTTCAGGAAATCCCTAATGAAGCCCGAAGGGATTCCAGGGAAAGCTCTCGCAGAGAGATTCTACAGTGCGCTCTGAGCGAAGCGAGGAAGCCGCACCTTAAACAGTTGTTCCAAATACCCGTACACCTATGGAACAGCGGTAGAATTGTAGGTACGGCTTCTACCCTTCGGGTACAGGTGAGCCGTACAGGCAGGATTGAAATCGCACCTACATTTGGGCGTTCATTGACGGATATAATAATCAACCTTAGACAGACTGATAGTTGGGCGCGTATTTATTTTCCTGATGTCAGTTTATCTGTACCGGAATTTCATGTTTTATCAGGGACTCGTATTTTTTTGCAGCCTGTTGCTGCTGGTAAGCTCCGCACAGGCGGATGATGACTACCCGCGTGTACAGGTTGCCGATCCCTATCTTGAAATGCAGACCGGCGCCGGCAGCGGCTATCCGGTTTTTTATGTGATCGAACGGGGAGAATGGGTTCAGATTCTCAAACGTAAAACGGAGTGGTTCAAAGTGCGATCCGAACGCGGCAAGGAAGGCTGGGTCAGGCGTGAGCAAATGGAGCAAACGTTGACGCCGACGGGAAGCAAACTGGATCTTCCTGATGTGGCTGAAGGTGATTTTGTTCGTCGGCGTTGGGAAATGGGCATCAGTAGCGGAGATTTCAGCGGCGCGACAATTATCAGCGCCTGGTCCGGTTATGGTTTTACCCGTAATTTGTCGATGGAGCTTTCGGTTTCGAATGTGCTGGGCAGTTATTCCAGCAGTCTTATGGGCAATGTCGGGCTGCTCGCCCATCCTTTTCCCGAATGGCGGTTCTCTCCCTATTTTACCCTGGGTACGGGTATCATTCAGACGACGCCGAAGGCGTCATTGGTGCAGACGCGGGATCGCACGAACAATACCACGCATGTGGGCGTGGGTTTGCGGGTTTATCTGGCCAAACGCTTTATTGTGCGTTTTGATTACAAGAGTCTCGTTATTTTCAGCAGCCAGGATGACAATCAGGAAATTAATGTATGGCAAATTGGTTTTGCAGCGTTTTATTAAAATCGGGGCTTTTGTTGCTGGTGTTTGTCAGTAGCTTTGCGCTGTCGCCGCGCGGAGCTGAAGCCTCGGAAGAGATGCTGAGTGAGGAAAAGCCTGTAATTGAGCCGGAAGTCTACCGGCGCGAAATCGATGCATCGGAAATTGATACGGAAAACTTTGAACTCACCGCATTTACCGGCCTGATGAGCGTCGAGGATTTTGGAGTTAATAATATTATTGGCGCAAGGCTGGCCTTTCATATTACCGAAGGCCTGTTTTTTGAAGCCGGTATTGGGCGCACCACGACGACAAAAACCAGCTATGAAAGGCTGAGTGGTTCGGTGGAACTGCTAACCGATGATCAGCGGGTGCTCAGTTATTACAACCTGTCGGTGGGATATAATCTGTTGCCGGGCGAAGCTTTTTTAACCCGGAATCTGGCCTTTAATACCGCTTTTTATTTGATTGGCGGTATTGGCAATACCACCTTTGCCGGTGATGAACGCTATACCATTAATTATGGTTTTGGTTATCGTTTTCTGGCGACCGACTGGCTGGCGTTGCATGCGGATGTTCGCAACCATGTGTTTGATATGGAATTGCTGGGTGAGAAGGCGACGACGAACAATATCGAGATGAGTTTGGGTTTGTCGATTTTTTTCTGAGTGAGGTTTAACGGTATTAACGAGGTGAAGATAATGAACAGGACTGGTTTTTTTAATCTTAAACAGGCTGTATTAGCGTTTTGCGTTTCACTGTTTTTACTGACGGGGGTGCAGGCTGAAGCGGAAATGGCGCCGAATTTCACCCTGAAAAGTCGCAGCGGAAAAAATATCAAACTCAGCGAGTATCGTGGACAGGTGGTGCTGGTTAATTTCTGGGCCTCCTGGTGTGGACCCTGCCGGCAGGAAATGCCGATACTGGAGAAACTGTATAAAAAATACAGCTCATTGGGTTTTGTCGTCCTTGGTGTGAACGTTGATGACAAGCCTGCTCAGGCGGAGTCGTTGCTAAAATTAATCGATGTCAGTTTTCCGGTATTGTTCGATACGGATAAGAAAATCAGCGAGAAGTACAAAGTCACTGCCATGCCCAGTAGTTTCTTCGTTGATCGCGACGGCAAGATTCGCAGTGAGCACAAAGGTTATCTACCTGAATATGAACTGCTGTATAAAAATGAAATCAAGAAGTTGATCCGTGAATAAGTTTGTAAAAATTATTTTGTTGTCAAGCGGCCCGTTATTGCTGGGCGCCTGCAGTGCGCCTACGCCCTGGGTTAAACCTTATGAGCGCGCAAGGCTGGCGGATCCGATTATGAGCTTTAGCCGGGATCCGGTTTCCAGCGCCTATACCAATCATGTTTATCAGGCGCGTGAAGGCGCGCGTGGCGCCGAAAATGGTCAGGGTGGCGGCTGTGGTTGCAACTAAAATTGATGTTTAATCATGATCCCGTCTGAAATAAAACACTACCCGCAGTTTATTTTCCTGCTATTGGGCGGCCTCTTGTTATCGCAAACGTTGATGGCGGCGGTTCTGCCTGTTGATCGCGCCGATGCGCTGTTTCATTCCTATGATGGTGGTGGCGTGCAGGTGACCGGGCCGTCCATTCTTGTGCGCAAGAGTATCGGCAAGAGTGTTTCCGCGTCGGCCAATTATTATGTTGATGCGATTACCAGCGCCTCGATCGATGTGGTGACCACGGCCAGCGCCTATGAGGAAGAGCGCACCGAGACCAGTGTCGGCATGGATTATTTGCATGCCGAGACCATCATGGGGCTGAGTTACACCCGCAGTAGTGAAAACGATTACGAGGCCAGAACCATTGCCTTTAATCTCAGCCAGGAAATGTTCGGGAACATGATGACGGTAAGCATGGGCTATGCGCAGGGCAATGATGTGGTTGGCAAAACCGGCGATCCCCGATTTTCCGAAGACGTTAATCGCCAACAGTATCGGGTGGGGCTGTCGCAGATCCTGACGAAAAATCTGTTGCTCGATATGGGTTTTGAAACGGTGACCGATGAAGGTTATCTCAACAATCCCTATCGCTCGGTGCGTTATCTCGATAGCAGTAGCGCCAAAGGCTACAGCTATGAACCGGAGAATTATCCCCGGACGCGCACCAGCAACGCGGCGGCGATTAGACTTTTATATCATCTGCCAATCCGGGCTTCGATACATGGCGAGTATCGCCTGTTTGATGATAGCTGGGGAATCACCGCCAACCATGTGCAAGTCGGCTATACCCATGCGTTCAGGGATAACTGGATCTTTGATATCCGCTACCGGGTTTATACGCAGACAAAGGCGGATTTTTATGGGGACCTTTTCCCGTTCAGTCAGTCGCAGAACTTCTATGGCCGGGACAAGGAAATCAGCACCTTTGACAGTCAGACTATCGGCATTGGCGTCAGCTACGATTTTGTGCATAACTGGCATGCGATTGATCGCGCCAGTCTGAACATAAAATATGATTACATCCTGTTTGACTACAAGGACTTTAGAGATTTACGCGATAGCAGCAGTCCGGTCGGGGATGAGCCGCTGTATGGTTTTTCGGCCAATGTGTTGCAGTTGTACTTTTCACTTTGGTACTAAAAAAGTTCCGGATACCAGTACACTTCATTGCATAGTCTGTAGGTACGACTTCAGTCGTACAAACCGCCTTGTATATAACTACCATCGCGTACGATTGAAATCGTACCTACAGATATGAGGTACGGCTTCTACCCTTCGGGTGAAATGCCCGGCAGGGTGCACAGGTGAGCTGTAGTACCTGCACTACAACTGCCTATATCTTTAAGTTCCTGCGTATGAGAAGCACTTAGGGAAGCTCTGATTAATTCCGCCGTTCGTGGTGAAGTCCTGAGCCTGACGAAGGGTCGAACCATGAACGCCAAGCATTGTAAAATCATAATGTTATATGGTTCACCCTTCGACAAGCTCAGGGCGAACGGAATTAATCAGAGCTTCCTTAGAAACGTCGCCGGAAATAAATCCGTCCCCCCTCGCGATTACCCGCCAGCCAGTCGAAGCCGATGCTCGCACCACGATCAACCACCACATCGATGCCGGCGCTGTAACCTGTCGAGGTATCGTCGCTAAACCGGTTGACGCCGGATACGGGACCACTGTTGCGTTGTTCACCACTGATATTATAAATGTTGGCGGCAAGCCGTATGCCGACCCGTTCGCCAAGGGGAATTTTTGCCGCCAGTGTTGCCTGTGATTGCATCCATACATTGTTGATGCGTTGATCGCCATCATAATTTTGGGTGCTGTTATAAAGAAAAGACAGATTTAGTTTTAGACTGAGATATTCAGCGTCAACAATCGTTCCATCAAGTTGCAGGCCACCATAATAGCCAGAGCTAAATTGCCCTGCATTGACAGGATTGTCCGCCTGGCTGAGATCCAGATAACCGAGCAGCAGGCCACCGGATAAATATGAGTTCAGGGTTTCCGACCAGCCAAAGCCGGCGCGTCCGATGCGGCTGCGTCGTTTGTTATTATCATAACGCCAGTCTGAGCTTACCGATTGCAGATGAACGTTGAAATCTACTCGACCCTGATAATTGAATGTTTGTGCATTCAGGTTCAGAGGAAGAAGAAAAAACAGGCTGGCAAGCGACAGAAATTTAATCGTTATTTTAGTGTGCTGAAAGTTTCTGTGCAAAATCACGATGAGGGCCGCCCACAGTTAGCATGTGTAAGGGAGCGGCTAAAATAGCAGATGGGCTTAATGGTGTCATTAGTGTTGTTGCATGCGGGTTAACCAACGTTGGTCAAATTCATCGATGAGCTGTCGAAGGATGGTTTTACTCAGATAATGGGCGCCGGCGCTCTTTGCCATTCGTCGCGGTGCGCGGGGTTTTTCATAACCGATATTATGCAGGCGTGTTAGCAGTGATGGCTGCTGCAGGCGGACATCCGGGTAATGCCAGGCTTTCGTTAAGGCATTCTGAATATCTTCAGCCAGCAAACCATTTCTAATGACCTTGCTCATATTGGCATAAGGCGGGTAATTGGGTGAAGGACTGCGTCGACTGAGTTGTTTTATCTTGGGCCAATATTTATTCTGCAGGAAATTTTCAGTGATAATGATTTGTGAGAAAAGTTCGGCCATTTCCTGATCATTGGTGACCTCCAGGGCGTAACGATCAGCGGCAAGTTCGTACAGTTGATGGGCGAATTGGTTGCTGTTTTGCAGTATGCGGGAGTAAATACAGAACAGTGTGGCCAGTGGTAGAGCCAGTAGCGATCCCTGTGCCAGAGCTTTTGCATAGTCGCGCCATGTTTCATTCAAATGGTTGAGCCAGAGCAGAAAAAACTGATCGCGCCCGCCGGCCTGACCGATGCGTCTGGCGAGCATGGCGTGAAATTGGGATGGGGAGTAACTGAGCAATACTGGCAGCCCAATAATAAGACTATATTTCGCATTGATTGGTGAGGCCAGTTTTGAATCATTAATAACACGGATATCCATGCTTTCATCAAGCAGGATTTTATCAATGTTATTGAGGTGGTATGTTTGGCAAAGTTCCGTAATCGTTTTGTGTAAATCGGGAATATCATTGCTTTCCAGTAAATAGCCTTTGCCGATATCAAACCGCAAACGGAATAGAGGTAGACTGAAGCCGAGTGCGGCGAGTCCGGCCAATAATTGTATTAGGGGTTCCTGAGGCATACTCAAACTGCTTTGCAGTGACCATGATGATGCAAGCTGACCAATGAGCACAACGCTGCTTAATGGAAAAAAGATCAAAAGCAGATAGCCGAGCAGCGCGAGAGGCGTGAGTAGAGTCAGATAAATACGGGGATGGGCGGCGAGCAGAGATTCCACTTGCCTGAGTAGCTGTTTCTTGCCAAAGCTGCGCAAAAATACAGGGCGTAATTTCAGAGTTTCGGTTTGCATATAGAACAACACACAGAGCGTTAAGGAACCTGTTAAAACAATAGTTCAGTTCCGATAGAAAGCTCGGGCAGGGATCACATTTCATCCTTTTGGGAGCAGGGTTTCGGTGATTGAGTTCACCATTTGGAGACTAAATCTTTGGGGCGGACAGCTCCAGTTTACTGATCGGCGGATTTACCATTGCGGGTATTGATAGTGTGGGTATGCACCGGATAGTGGTTTTGTTTTCGATCCTGAAAATATTTTTCCAGGGTGAAGTGGATGGTGTGAAAGGCCAGCCTGTCCCAGGGAATATCCTGTTCACTAAATAGTTCAACTTCCAGACTTTCAGCGCCGGGATAAAAATTTTTATCACAGAGTTGCGCCCGGTACATGACATAAATCTGGTTAACATGTGGCAGACTGATTACGGTATAGAGTTGCAGGCTGTCGATATTGGCGTTGGCTTCTTCGATGGATTCGCGTTCGGCGGCCTGTTCCAGGGTTTCCGCATTTTCCATGAAACCGGCCGGCAGGGTCCAGAGACCATAACGGGGTTCGATTGCCCGGCGACAGAGCAGGATCTGGTTTTCCGCATCGTTGTTCTCCCAGATGGGCAGGCAACCGGTGATGATCTTTGGATTTTGATAATGGATGGCGCCGCAGTGATCGCAAATATAGCGGGGAAGATTGTCATTCTCGGGGATGCGCTGGGTTACCGGATGGCCACAGTGGCTGCAGTATTTCATTGAGGTTTCGTCTGTATAATGAGTTAGTATTAACAGGGTACGTATGATATCTGAAATTATAATACTCTTTTTATCAGGGGCTGTGGATAAGGAATGCGTTTGAATCTGCTGAAATTTGTTTCGCGCCTGAAATTTCTGTCACAGGCGCGCCGATTGGAACTGTATCCACCTTTTTTCCTGATGCGCATAAAGGTGCTGGAGATAGCCGATAACTGGGAACGGGTGCGCCTGAAGCTGCCTTTGAATATGGTCTCAAAGAATATGGGCGGCTCAATGTTTGGCGGTTATCAGGCGGCCTTGTCTGATCCCATTGCCGCATTGGCCTGCGTAAAGCGTTATCCCGGTTCTGATGTCTGGACTCGCCATCATGAGCTGGATTTTATCAAACCGGGAGATTCGGATCTCGAATTGCGGTTTGAATTTCCAGCGCAGGTGGATGAGCAAATTCACGCGGATCTGGCAAAAAAAGGGCGCAGCACACCGACTTTTGAATATGCTTTTTACCGTCAGGACGGGCAACTCTGCACCCGGATTCGCAGCACCGTGGCCATACGACCGGAAGGCTACCTGTCGGATGTGGGCTCCTGCAGCGAGTGACTGAGCGGCATTTTTGTTTTGTCTGGCGGGTGCAGGTACAATAGCCCGTATATCGCCGGGTTCTTTTCCGTTTATAACGGAGCACAGAAGGCCGCGTTCACAAATATATAATTTCCGGGACAATTACATGGATACAGCAAAAGAAATGAGTTTCGATAACAGAAAAAGCAGTTACAGCCGCGAGGAATTACTGCAGTGTGGACGGGGTGAGCTTTTTGGTCCGGGAAACGCGCAATTGCCACTGCCGCCGATGCTGATGTTCGATCGTATTGTGCAGATTAACGAGGATGGCGGCGCGCACGGTAAAGGCGAGATTATCGCCGAGCTGGATATCAACCCGGATTTGTGGTTTTTTTCCTGTCATTTTGACGGGGATCCGGTGATGCCGGGGTGTCTGGGGCTGGACGCCATGTGGCAGTTGATTGGCTTTTTTCTTGGTTGGAAAGGTGGGCCGGGGCATGGTCGCGCACTGGGTTCCGGTGAGGTCAAGTTTACCGGCCAGGTGTTGCCAACGGCAAAAAAAGTGGTGTATAAAATTGACCTCAAGCGGGTCATTATGCGTCGCCTGATCATGGGCATAGCCGACGCCAGTATGGAAGTGGATGGACGCGAGATTTACACCGCCAAAGATCTTCGCGTAGGTTTATTTACCTCGACTGAAAATTTTTAGCAGCCTGAAAATAGTGTTTCACAGAAATACATAGAAAATTATTTTGTGAAGACGCTTACCAAATTTATTTGAGCTGAGTTTTATGACAACGAATTTCAAAACACAACGACGCGTGGTTGTTACCGGACTGGGTATTGTTTCCAGTATTGGCAATGACAAAAATGAAGTGCTGGAAGCGCTGCGTGAAGGCCGTTCAGGAATTGAATTTTCACAGGAATATGCGGACATGGGTTTCCGTTCCCATGTACACGGTCAGATTCATATTGATCTGCAAGAACAGATTGATCGCAAACTGCTTCGCTTTATGGGCCGGGGCGCCGCGTTTAATTATATTGCTATGCGTCAGGCAATCGAGGACGCGGGTCTGAGTGATGACGATGTCTCGAATGTGCGTAGCGGACTGGTGGTCGGCTCGGGTGGGCCTTCCACCGAGTACATTGTTGAAGCCGCAGACATCATGCGTGAAAAAGGCATTCGCCGGGTCGGACCCTATATGGTGACTCGCACCATGTCGAGCACTAATTCCGCCTGTCTGGCGACGCCGTTCAAGATTAAAGGCGTGAACTATTCTATGAGTTCAGCCTGTTCGACCAGCGCCCATTGTATTGGTCATGGGGCGGAATTGATTCAGATGGGCAAGCAGGACATCGTTTTTGCCGGGGGTGGCGAAGATGTGCACTGGACTATGAGCGTGCTGTTTGATGCGATGGGCGCGCTGTCATCAAAGTATAATGAAACTCCGACAACAGCCTCACGAACTTATGACGTTAACCGTGATGGTTTTGTGATTTCCGGTGGCGGTGGCGTGCTGGTTCTGGAAGAACTGGAACATGCGAGAGCGCGTGGCGCTAAAATCTATGCCGAGCTGGCGGGTTATGGCGCGACCTCTGATGGTTATGACATGGTGCAACCTTCCGGTGAAGGTGCGGAGCGCTGCATGCAACAGGCGATGGAAACCGTTGATCTGCCGCTGGATTATATCAATGCTCATGGCACCAGCACCCCGGCCGGCGATCCGCCGGAGCTAAAAGCGATTCGCAATGTTTTTGCCGATAAAGTGCCACCGATTGCTTCAACAAAATCTCTGACCGGCCATGCGCTGGGCGCAGCTGGCGTGAATGAAGCGATTTATTCGCTGTTAATGATGGAAAATAATTTCATCGCCGCTTCCGCGAATATTACCGAACTGATGCCGGAAGCCGAAGGCATGCCGATAGTGCGCGAGCGGCTGGATAATCAGACGCTCAATTGCGTGATGTCCAATAGCTTTGGATTTGGCGGCACCAACGCGACCCTGGTGTTCACCCGCGTTAACGATTAAGCCTGAGACGTATTATTCTTTGGCGTCGCCTGGCGCCGAGGTTTTTGTGCGGGTGTTTCTTTTCCAGCCGGTTTATCAGCTTCACCATCGGCTGGTTTGGCGCCTGGAAGCTTGATCGGGCTATTTAGATCAAGCTTGGTGGGTGGTTTTATCAGCAGCGCTTTAATAAATTTAAGCGTTGTCGGATCCATCGCAACAATGAAGTCGGCATAACGCGAGTGCAGGGGAAGGAATAAGAAGTCCTCTGCTTTTTTCCCCTGTTGCCTGAGAAAGTCCCGATATATTTTCATGTCATCCGGTTTGTCTTTAAGATATTCCTCCATATTTACAGATTTGCTGCGCAAGTAATCGACATACGAGAGATCGAGTTTTTTGTAACGTTCTCCCTGTAAATATAATGGGCGAAATTCATGGAAGGCTTTCCGTCTGACAGCTTCCAGTTTTTGTTCATCTTTAGGCAGGTCTACGACAATTTTGAGTGGGTAATGATCGCCAAATTTTTCAATATCATCGGCGCTGAGTCCGGCATCTTCGATAATCTGATAATAAGGCACAGGCCGGAATTTATTATCGGCAAAAACAACCGCGAGGGGGCGTTCATTAAAGACAATCCAGGTTCCGGAAATCAGCGCCGCAGTTTGTATTAAGGCAATCACACTCATGTCAAATTTCAGACTGGGCTTGCCGGGTTTAAAAATAATTAAAGTCAGCAGTGGGCCAAGCACCATATCGACGCCGGCGATAATGCGTATCCCCTGCCAGCCGCCATCAGTGGTAAAGAAAGGCTGGGGATACCAGTGGAAAACAATAAAATAGAGAATGACAAAAAAGATACTGGCGCTAATGCCCAGGTGAATAAAAAATGCTTTTAGTTTTGTCATGGCTGGTTCCGTATGAACTATATGCACCTCGTATGTGAAAATATAAACGCTAATTTTCTGAGACTTTTCAGAGCCGGTTTTACAAGGGGTGAAAATTATAAAAAGTTGTCGCCGGCTGTCAATATTGTTCTTAGCCGGCCTGTTCCTGTTTCTCATCTGCATGAGAAATAATTTCTTCGTAACGACCGAGAAGTAGTTGCAAGTGTTTCAGCGGTTCCTGTAATTCACTTTCGCCATGTCCGGCAAGGAAGGCGAGCAAGGGATAGATTTGCCGAGTCAGAGGAAGTATCTGCTGTTGCAGAAATTCGGTATTGCCTTCTTCAATCAGGCGGAGTGCGGTGCTGATATCAACGCCCGTGCGGGTGTAATCTTTGCGCAGGGATTTAATAACTACCTGATTGCCTCCCGCTTCAACGGCCTTGCGCAGATATTTTTCAGTTTCACTCACCAGATTTTCGATATTGGAATCGTCCGTTATCAGCGGTTCGAGCATGCCGATGCTGACGGTGATGTTGAGCGTGTATTCCCCGGTTTTAAAGTCAACGGCATTGATTCTTTCACGTAGCCGGTTGCCCAGTTGGGTGGCGCTTTCAATATCGGTGTCGCGCAGCAGCATGACGAATTTGGCCAGACCGATGCGGGCGACCATGTCTTCCTTGCGCACCAGTTTCGCCAGCACTGCGCCGGTCTGGCGTAATATTTTATCGGCGAACTGTTTGCCATTGGCGATAAAGATAGTGTTGAAGTCATCGATGTCCAGACGCAGAATGATAAATTGTCCGCTGTGGCGGCGGGTGTAGGAGAGCGATTCTTCACCGGCTTTCCAGAAATAGCGCCGTCCGCCCAGCCCGGTGAGTTCATCGATAGTCGCCTGCTGTTCCAGTTTGCTGGATGTTTCGTTAAGTTTTTTGCTGGTTTTTTCAAATTTGATATGGGCTTTGGCGCGCGCCTTAAGCTGTACGGAATCAAAGGGCTTGGTGATGAAGTCGCTGGCGCCCATGTTTAGAGCCTGTTCCTTGGTTTCGTCATCATCGTCTTTGCCGGTGATGATGACGACCGGCATATCCTGAAAACGCGTATCCTCAGAGTCGCGCATGCGTTGCAGCAGCCCAAAGCCGTCTAAATAAGGCATGGACAGATCCGTGAACACGATCTGAATATCCGCATCATTGGTGAGAATCGTCCAGGCGTCTTCACCGTCACCGGCTTCCACCACATCGTAATCTTTGCCCAGCACCTTGGTCATGGCCTTGCGCATGACGCGGGAATCATCGACGGCGAGTATTCTGGGTTTAACGGTTTCTTCGCTCATTGTGATATTCTCGAAATATTCCAGATCTGTTCGGGTTTATCGGCATGGAATCCGCTAACATTAGCATTAGAGTAAATTTGGTTATCATTTCAAGGAGTTAAAATGCGCTATTTCATTCTATGGTTGCTTCTCGGTTCTCTTGTTTCCGCCTCGCAGGCGCAGTCTGAACGGGATGAGTACATGCGCCTGTTCTCCATCGAGGGAAATTACGAAGACGTGCGCGAGGATCTCGAACTGGCGATAACCGATCGCGGCATGATCATCAATAATGTCTCGCATATCGGTAAAATGCTGGCGCGCACCGGCAAGGCGGTGGGGGCGAGCAAGCAGATATTTGTCGAGGCCGAGGCGCTGGAATTTTGCAGCTCGGTCATCTCCCGAAAGATGATGGAGGCGGATCCGCATAATATCGTGTTTTGCCCCTATATCATTTCGCTCTACACCCTGCCGGGTGAGAAAAACCGGGTGTATGTCGCCTATCGTCGACCCCTGCCGGTGGGCAGTCCCGCATCGAAGCAGGCTCTGCAGCGGGTGGAGAAATTACTGCAGTCCATTGTCGATGATGTGCTGAATTAGACCCCGGTGGAATTTGCGCGCGCTCACAGTCTGCGATTTTTGTTGCTGAAAGCGGTTTTTTCGCCGGAAAAAGCCTAAAGCCCTCCCTGTAAACAGTCGCTATATTAAGCTGTCTTTTGCATATAATGTGAACCGCTGTTTATGAACCCACAAGATTTGGTAACCGGTGTCATCCGCTTAGTTTCCCTGCCCGAGGTGTGTTTACGGGTCAATGAAATGATGGAAGATCCGGCGACCTCAGCCAAAGAACTGGGTGAGGTCATCAGCCGTGACACCGGCCTGACCGCCCGTCTGCTGAAAATCGTTAACAGCTCTTTCTATGGTTTTCCGTCCAAAATTGAAACCGTATCAAGAGCGGTGACGGTGATTGGCCTGCGTGAATTGCGTGGACTGGTGCTGGCCGCTTCTGCCGTCGAAACCTTTTCCAAAATCCCTACCGAGGTGCTCAACCGGGTGCACTTCTGGCGTCACAGTGTTTATTGTGGCGTGGTGGCGCAACTGGTTGCCGAAGAGTGTAAGGTTCTGCACAGCGAACGTCTGTTCGTGGCCGGTCTGCTGCATGATATAGGCAAACTGATTATTGCTCATCGCTTGCCGGAAGAAATGAAAACCATTAAAAATCGCGTCGCCGCCGAGCAGCGTTTTGATTTTGAAGTCGAGCAGGACGTGCTGGGCTTCGATCATTCCGATGTGGGCGGCGCCCTGTTGCGGGAATGGAAAATGCCGCCGACGTTATGTGATGCGGTGGAATATCATCACCGCCCGTCTGAAGCCGAGGAAAGCCTGATGGATGCGGCCATGGTGCATCTGGCCAACAGCATTACCGGCATGGCGGAAGAAGGTCTGGATGTGGATATTGAGACCATGATCCAGCCGGTGGACGAACAGATCTGGGCGGTGCTGGGGGTTGATGCCTCGATCATTGAAACGGTTTCCAAAAAAGCCGGACCGCTGTTTACCGATGCGCTGGAAGTGATTCTGCCGAAAGCCTATCCTGTTTGAGCCTGCTTTGAAATAATCCTGTGACTGCGGTATGTTGCAGCAAACCCGCTGCTTACCGGAACCGTATGTCCTCCGCTCCTTCTCCAATTGATAAATTGCTGCAGATTATGCAGCGCTTGCGTGATCCCGAATCAGGCTGCCCCTGGGATCAGCAGCAGACTTTCGCCAGCCTGATTCCCTATACCCTTGAAGAAGCCTACGAAGTGGCCGAAGCAGTCGAAAATGGCCGTGAAGACGAGCTGGCCGATGAGCTGGGCGATCTACTGTTTCAGGTGGTGTTTTATGCCCGCATTGCCGAGGAGCAGGGCGCGTTTGATTTCGCTCGGGTGTGTCGAAATATCAGCGACAAGCTCATTCGCCGCCATCCCCATGTGTTTGCCGATGAACAGGTGGCCTCGGTGGAAGAACAGAGCAAGGCCTGGGAGCAGCACAAGGCGCGGGAGCGGGCGGCGAAATCCTCAACTGAAAAATCCCGGATACTGGATGGCGTCAGCCATGCCCTGCCGGCGCTGACCCGGGCGTTGAAACTGCAGAAGCGCGCGGCGCGGGTGGGATTTGACTGGCCGGATGTGCAGGGCGTGCTGGCCAAGCTTCAGGAAGAAATAGCCGAAGTGAAGGCCGAGCTGAAAGAGCCGGTCGATGTGGATGCCATGCAGCATGAAGTTGGCGATCTGCTGTTTGCAGTCGTGAATCTGGCTCGTCATGTGAGGGTGAACCCGGAAACGGCGTTGCGCATGGGCAACCGTCGGTTTGAATCTCGTTTTGCCCATGTGGAGGAGGCGCTGGGCGGCGCCGACGGACTGGCGCAGGCCAGCCTTGATGAGATGGAATCCGCCTGGGGGGAGGCCAAGGCGCGGGAAAAGGCATCAATGCAGGATAAAGATTGAATGCACCGAAATGTTGCAAGACATATATTCAGGGTGGATAATTGCTCATTTTCGGGGCAAGTCGAGCCGATACTTGAATAAGCTCGCCACTCACTGACAGCATTTTTGCGACAGATGAACCCCGCGACGTTCATTTATAAACAATAACAGGGGTTCTCATGGGAAATATCAATACTGCTGCCGATGTGCTGTTCATTCTACTGGGGGCGATCATGGTGCTGGCCATGCATTCCGGCTTTGCCTTCCTTGAAGTGGGAACCGTTCGCAAAAAAAATCAGGTCAACGCACTGGTCAAAATTATCAGCGATTTCGCTGTGTCCACCATCGCCTATTTCTTCATCGGCTACTGGGTGGCCTACGGGCTGGGCTTTTTTGAAAGCGCTCAGGTGTTGAGTGAGAAAAGCGGGTATGAGCTGGTCAAGTTCTTCTTTTTGCTGACGTTTGCCGCCGCGATTCCGGCGATTATTTCCGGCGGCATTGCCGAGCGCGCCAGTTTCGTGCCGCAACTGATCGCCACTTTTGTGATTGTCGCGCTGGTCTATCCCTTTTTCGAAGGCATCATCTGGAATGGCAATTTCGGCATTCAGAGCTGGATCGAAGCAACGTTCGGCGCGCAATTCCATGACTTTGCCGGCTCGGTGGTGGTGCACGCCATGGGTGGCTGGATAGCCTTGGGCGCGGTGGTGCTGCTGGGGCATCGTCATGGTCGTTATAACAAGGATGGGGTGATTGTCGCCGCCCATCCGCCTTCGAGTATTCCTTTTCTGGCGCTGGGCGCGTGGGTGCTGACCGTGGGCTGGTTCGGTTTTAACGTGATGTCGGCGCAAACGCTGGACGCGGTCAGTGGTCTGGTGGCGGTTAATTCCCTGATGGCGATGGTTGGCGGCGTGTTGACCGCCCTGCTGGCCGGACGCAACGATCCGGGCTTCGTGCACAATGGGCCGTTGGCCGGGCTGGTCGCCGTTTGCGCCGGATCCGACATCATGCACCCGCTGGGCGCACTGATTACCGGCGCTGTGGCCGGGGCGTTATTCGTCTGGACCTTCACCCTGTGTCAGAACAAGTGGAAAGTGGATGATGTGCTCGGCGTCTGGCCCCTGCATGGACTCTGTGGCGCATGGGGCGGAATCGCCGCCGGTATTTTCGGCGCCACCGCACTGGGCGGACTTGGCGGCGTAACCTTCATGGGCCAGCTTGCCGGAACCCTGATCGGAATCGCCGTGGCTCTTGCCGGTGGGTTTGTTATCTATGGCATTCTGAAGTCAACCCTGGGGATTCGCCTGACTCAGGAAGAAGAATACAAGGGTGCAGATTTGAGCATCCACCGGATTGCATCCGAGTCGGTGGTTGATTAGGTATTAAAATCAAACGCAAAGACGCGGAGGCGCAAAGATCGCAAAGGTTTTTTGGGGAGTTCAAATTTCATTGGCAAAAGCGCCTGATGCTGATGAAACAATAAAAAACTCTGCGTTCTTTGCGCCTTCGCGTCTTTGCGTTGAAGCCTTCCCTTATTTCACATCAAAGCCATAGATCAGCATCTTCGACATCAGTTGCGGCGCATCGAGATAGGGCACGGTATTGTTTTCACGAATGATCCGCCGTCCTTCACTGGATGAGGCGAATTCGACGAAATCCTTGGCCAGCTTTGAAGGCCGGGGGCTGGTCACCAGATAAAGCGGCCGATAGAGACCGTAGCCGCCGTTTTTTACATTTTCATAAGTTGGCGATTTGCCGTCAAAATCAAGTATTTTGACCTTGCGTTTGCGCGCACTGCTGATGCCGGTAATGGCCATGGCGTTGGGATCTTTTTCGCAGGCTTTTTCCAGTGGTCCGGATGATTTAACGATGTGTGAGCTGGAAAATTCCATGCCACTGTCTTTAAAAATATACTGGCGAATGGCGTAACCGACGCCGGATATTTTTCCCCGTCGGATATAGAGATTGATCTGCGCATCACGACCGCCGAGTTGTTTCCAGTTAGTTATCTTTCCGGTATATATGTCCCGGATCTGTTGCATGCTCAAGTTGTTTACCGGGTTAGAGGGGTGGGCAATGATGGCCAGCGCATCCCAGGCCACAGGATGCAGGCTGGCGTAGAGTTCTGATTTCTCCGAGCCGGGCAGGGACATACGGCAGGTGCCGCCGATGTCCAGTTTTCCGGCAACCGTGTCGCGAATGCCACGCGTGGCGCCGCCGCCGTCCAGATCAATTTGTACGCCGGTCTTTTTTGTATAGGCGCTGGCCAGTTCTTTCATGAAGGCTTTTTTGGTAATGCCGCAACCCGCCCATGAGAGATGATTGTTTTCATCTGCGAAGCTATGGAAACTTAAACCGAAAAACAAAATAAAGATAAGTTGAAAACGATGAAGGTTCATGTGTTGACCTGCTATTTTTAAGTTGTGTAGCGGTGGCCGGGTAAATGGCTAAACCGCGTTATTATTGTTAGCAAAGACTACTGATGCGTTGTTTTTATTCCATAAATAGAGTATAGCTTGATGGTATCACGATTGTTCGGTAAATAGTTTAAGGAGCAGGGGATGGGGGGAATATTTATACGGCTTATATTGTTGTCGGCGCTGCTGGGGCTGTTGAACGCCTGTTCAATGGGCAAGATTACGGTGCGCGCCTCGCTGCCGATGATCGAAGGTGGCGTTGTCGCCATGAATCGCGAGACTGATCTAAAACTGGCGCAAGCAGCCATCCCCGCCAACCTGGGTATGCTCGAAGGCATGCTGGTCAAGGATCCGGAAAATCGGCTGCTGCATGAATATGCCGCGCAGGGCTATTATGGATTTGCCTATGGTTTCATTGAAGATGATGATCGCGCGCGCGCCTCAAAGCTTTATTATCGAGGTTTTAAACATGGCAAGCTGGCGCTGGCTGAACATGATTTAAATGAGACTCAACTTAATGGCCGTCTGGACAGCTTACAGGTGGCCCTGCAACAACTGGATGAAGACGCCGTTCCCGCTCTGTTCTGGACAGCGTCTAATTGGGCGAAATGGATTGACATGAATCGTGACAGCGCAGAAAGTCTGGTGCAAATGCCAAAGGCGGCGATGCTGATGCAGCGGGTTCTGGAACTGGATGAAACCTATTTTCTGAGCGGCGCGCATATTTTCTTCGGGGTTTATTATGGCAGTCGTTCGCCGATGATGGGCGGGGACTTTAGCCTGTCAGAGAAACATTTTAATCAGGCGCGCAGCAATACTAAAAACAGGCTGCTGCTGATTGATTTATTACAGGCGCAATATCTGGATCGCCAGCGGTTTGCGCAAAAAGCTTTCCATCAACGCCTGCAAACGATTATTAATGCTCCCGCTGATTTGTATCCGGCGCAGGGCCTGATTAACACCATTGCCAAACAAAAAGCCGTGGAATTATTAAAGAGGGAAGACGAATGGTTTTAATCCGTTATGGCCTGCTGGCGCTATGCCTGTGTCTGTCATTCAACACGATGGCAAAAGATAACTGGATATTCAAATTTGCCACCCTGATTCCGCCGGATACCGCCTGGATGAAAGAAATCGATCGCTGGGCGGCGGAAGTCGAAAAAGAAAGTAAAGGACGCCTGAAGTTTAAAATTTATCCCGGCGGCATTATGGGCGATGAACCGGATGTGCTGCGTAAAATTCGCAGCCGTCAGTTGCAGGGCGCATTTTTTACCGGTTATGGCATTGGCCGGATCTACTCGCCGGCGCGGGTGCTGGAAATGCCCTTCCTGTTTAAAAATACCGATGAGTCCGATTATGTGCGTGATCAACTAATGCCGGAGATTGATCAGGGTTTCAGAGAACACGGCTTTGAATTACTGGGTTGGCCGGAGCTGGGCTTTATTCACTTTTTTTCCAAGTATCCGATTGGCTCACTGGAAGAATTAAAAAGCCGGCGTATCTGGTTATGGCAGGGGGACCCCATGGGCGAAGCCTTCGTTAAAGTCGCCGGCGTGGCGCCGATTCCACTTTCCATCATGGATGTCTACATGCAACTGTCAGCCAAACATGGCAGCATTGATACGGTATATAACTCACCCTTCGGCGTGCTGGCGCTGCAGTGGTATACCAAATTGAAATACGCCAGTAATATTCCGGTGACCAACGCGATTGGCAGTCTGGTCGTCAGCAATCGTTTTTTTAACAAATTGCCGAAAGATTTGCAGGCGCTATTAAAACGCACCGGAAAAATTGCGGGAGATAACATTAATAAACTTGCCCGACGTGATAACCGGAAAAGTATTGAATTATTAAAGCAAAGCGGGATTGAATTTATGTGGGACTGGAATGAAAAGGAATTCAACGAGCTGTTGTCGATGCGTGATCAGGCGGCAAAAAT
>WFVC01000024.1 GCA_015491815.1 Gammaproteobacteria bacterium
CGGCCCGGGTCTCGACTCTCCCCCGCCCCCAGAGAATCCCACCGGGATGAATATCAAAACTCTCGACTCGTTGCCGAATGTCTTCATCAACATCATCAATACTGAAAAAACTGTTGGAGCCGGCCAGCAACATGACATCCCCGGCGATAGCCTGATTCCAGCTTTGCTGTGTGACCCGTTGTGATAACAGCTGATTAAACAACTGTGAACGCGCCGCCGAAAGATAGAGGCTGCGCTGGTAACGTGATTTGATGCGCCGACCTTCAAACATGGCCTGCGCCTTTTCCAGATTGGCGCCATCAATACCAAAGCGTTGTTCGCCGAAATAATTTGGTACACCCTGCGCTTTTATCTTTTCCAGTCGGCTTTCGAGTGTACGCGGATCACTGGCAAGTTCACGAATGTGTAGTTCAAAATGATTGCCCTTCAATGCGCCGCGCCGCAATTTGCGCTGGTGACGATGAACCTCAAGCACCTCAAATTCATCGCCATTCAGCTCACGCCAGTCAGGCTCCGCTTTACCGGCAAGGCGCACGCTGAACCATTGCGTAGTGAGCGCCTGCCGATCTTTTAATCCGGCGTAGCTGACATCTTTCGCTGCGACCGACGCCAGCCGCGCCAGTTGTTTGGCCAGCCACTCGGTATTGGCGTTGCGCTTTCGGATTTTTAACAGAACATGCTCACCTTCGCCATCCGGCGCGATCGCGGAAATCTCATCGACGATAAAATCTTCCGGGCGCTGGCGAATAAGGCCCGTACATTCGGGCTTGCCGTAGGCGTAGGCTAAGGTTTCAATCATTATTTTATAAACGCAAAGACGCAGAGGCGCAGAGGACGCAAAGTTTTTTGTTTTCTGGATACAGGGATTATTTCTGTTTGGTATGAAATAAAATTAACTCTGCCAAATTTTAAATTACAAGGGAACCTCTGATTAATTCCGTTTGCCCTGAGCTTGTCGAAGGGTGAATCATATAACATTATGATTTTACAATACTTAGCGTTCATGGTTCGACAGGCTCACCACGAACGGCGGAATTAATCAGAGCCTCCCAAGTTTTTAGTTGAAAATCTTGTTTCAGAATATTTTTTCTTTTGATCTTTGCGTCCTCTGCGCCTCTGCGTCTTTGCGTTGAAATAAAACCTTTGTTCAAACCAACAACACCACCGCCTGCACGGCAATCCCTTCCGCGCGTCCGGTGAAACCCATTTTTTCCGTGGTCGTGGCCTTGATGCTGATATTTTCGATCCCGGTATTCATATCCGCCGCCAGCACTTCGCGCATGGGATCGATATACGCCGCCAGTCTCGGTTGCTGGGCAATGATGGTGATGTCAGCATTATTGAGGCAATACTCCCGCTGTTCCATTAACGAGACCACCTTACGTAACAATATCCGACTGTCGATGCCTTTGAAGTCGTCGCGGGTATCGGGGAAGTGTTTGCCGATATCGCCTAAAGCCAGCGCCCCCAAAATCGCATCGCAGAGTGCGTGAATCACCACGTCGCCATCAGAGTGCGCCAGCATACCCCGTTCATGTTCGATCTCGACCCCGCCTAAAACCAGCCGCCCACCGTCCTTAAACGCGTGGGCGTCGAAGCCCTGTCCAATTCGCATTATTCCGCGCCCTGTTGTTGAAGATAAAACTCAGCCAGCATTAAATCTTCCGGCCGGGTGATCTTGATATTGTCCGCATGGCCTTCAACCAGAACCGGGCTGTATTGCGCAAGCTCCATTGCTGAAGATTCATCTGTCACCAGCGCTTCATTTTCCAGCGCCTGAATAAGCGCGCTTCGCAATGCGCCAAGCCGGAACATCTGCGGCGTCAGCGCATGCCATAAACGACGACGATCAAGGGTGTCGATAACCGTATTTTTATCCGTCGAACGTTTCATCGTGTCGCGCACAGGAATACCCAGCAAACCGCCAGTCTCATCGCCCGCCTGCTCGATAAGCCGGCTAATATCATCCAGCCGCACACAGGGACGCGCGGCATCATGCACCAGCACCCAGTCATCATCATCCGCATGCACCGACAGCACATGCAAAGCATTTAACACGGAATGACAGCGCTCCACGCCACCTTCAGCCCGCCACAGGGGTTTATCGATCGACAGATCCAGATCAGGCCAGAACGCATCGTCTTCAGAAAGCGCCACCACCAGTCCGTTAATTTTCGCATGAGACGCCAGTCGCTCAAGGGTATGCGCAATCACGGCTTTGCCGCAAAGCGGGAGATATTGTTTGGGAACATCGGCGCGCATACGTTTGCCAACGCCGGCGGCGGGAATGACAGCCCAGTAGTTAAGCGATGAGGACATAATAATTTAGAGCTAAGATGAAAGATACAAGGTACAGGATACAGGGCAAATAACCGGGATAAAACGAGAGCTTGTATCTTTCATCTTTTACCTTATTTCTAATCTGTCACTTGTATGAACGTTTCACCTTCGCGAATCATACCCAGCTCGCTGCGTGCGCGTTCTTCGATAGCTTCCGAGCCCTGTTTGAGATCGGCGACTTCAGCTGCGAGACTGGCATTGCGCTGTTTTAATTTTGTGTTTTCCTGCTGCTGACTCTGCACCGCCTGTTGCAAATGATGCACTGTCGCCAGACTGCCATCCCCCACCCACAAATCATATTGCAGGAGTACAAACAGGAACAGCAGAATGGACGCCAGTATTTTCATCATTAAAACAGGTTATAAAACGCCTGTTTGCCCGGGTAGATCGCTTCTTTTCCCAGACCTTCGGCGATACGCAGTAACTGATTATATTTGCTGATCCGATCAGACCGTGACATGGAGCCGGTTTTGATTTGCCCGGCGCAGGTGGCCACCGCCAGATCCGCAATGGTGGTGTCTTCGGTCTCACCGGAACGATGAGAAATCACCGCCGTATAACCGGCTTTCTTCGCCATGGCGATCGCATCCAGCGTTTCGCTCAGGGTGCCAATCTGATTCACTTTAATCAGAATGGAATTGGCGATGCCTTTATCGATGCCTTCCTTGAAAATTTTGGTGTTGGTGACATACAGATCATCCCCCACCAGTTGCACTTTTTTACCCAACCGTTCAGTCAGCAATTTCCAGCCGTCCCAGTCGTCTTCCGCAAGGCCATCTTCAATGCTGATAATCGGATATTTATCCACCCAGGATTCCAGCACGTCGATAAACTCGCTGGCGGTCAGCTTTCTATTTTCAGACGCCAGATCATACAGGCCGTCTTTATAAAACTCGCTGCTGGCCGCATCGATACCGATGAAAATATCTTTACCCGCTTCGAACCCGGCCTTGTCGATGGCTTCCAGAATAATTTCAATCGCTGATTCGTTGGACGGCAGATCCGGAGCGAAGCCGCCTTCATCGCCGACGGCGGTATTCATGCCTTTGTCATGCAGGACTTTTTTCAGAGTATGAAAAATTTCCGCGCCATAACGAATGGCTTCGTTGATGCTCGGCGCGCCTACCGGGATGATCATAAACTCCTGCAAATCCACGCTGTTGTCCGCATGCGAACCGCCATTGATGATATTCATCATCGGCACCGGCAACTGATAACCTTCACCGGTATTTAAATATTGAAACAGCGGTACGCCTAAAGCACGCGCTGCAGCATTGGCGCAGGCCATTGATACAGCAAGCATGGCGTTGGCGCCCAGCCTGCTTTTATTCTCAGTGCCATCGAGTTTGATCATAGCCTCGTCAATCGCGCGTTGCTCACGCACATCCATATTCATCAGCGCATCCCGGATGTCGCTGTTTACATTAGCTACCGCTTTGAGCACGCCCTTGCCGCCATA
>WFVC01000025.1 GCA_015491815.1 Gammaproteobacteria bacterium
ATTCATATTGGCCTTAATCTGTTTGCGACTGCCCCGGGGCGCGGTGATATAAAGCGTATCCTTCAGTCCTAAGGGCAGGCTTTCGACTTCGCCTTTCCAGATGCGCATGCTGGTAAGCGGTTCACCGGCTTTGTGCAGGACAAAGGTTTCATAAAAACGAAAGCCGTAATTCAACAGCGCGCGACTGGCGCTGGCGCGCGCATTTTCTGAAGGGGTGCCGAGGACAATGGAAATCAGGCGCATGTCATCCTGTTTGGCGGAGGTGATCAGGCAATAACCGGCTGATTCTGTATGTCCGGTTTTAAGGCCGTCAACCCGATCGTCCAGCCATAGCAGGCGATTGCGGTTGTACTGCTTGATATTGTTGTAGGTGTATTCCTTGATTTTGTACCAGGGATAGTAATCGGGAAAATCCCGAATCAGAGCCATCGCAATACGCGCGAGATCGTGGGCGCTGGTGTAGTGATCCGGATTGGGCCAGCCGGTGCTGTTCATAAAGTGGGTATTTTGCAGACCCATGCTTTGCGCATGTTTGTTCATCAGAGTAACGAAGGCCTCTTCACTTCCCCCAACGTGTTCGGCCAGGGCCACGCTGGCGTCGTTGCCGGACTGAATGATCATGCCTTTGAGCAATTCCTCGACGCTGACATGTTTGTTGACTTCAATAAACATGCGCGAGCCTTTCATGCGCCAGGCTTTTTCGCTGATCTTGACCTGATCTTCCAGACTGATGCTGCCGGACTGAATTTCGTAAAACACCACATAGGCGGTCATCAACTTGGTCAGACTGGCGGGCTCGATGCGTTCATCTTCCTTTTTCGAGGCCAGAATATAACCGCTATGTTGATCGATGAGTAGATAGGCTTTGGCGGGAATTTCCGGAACGGCGGGCACCAGTTTCGGATTGGCCTGCGCGGGCAGGACAAAGACGCTGAGTAGTAAAAGGATCGTGAATAGCCGTGGTTTATTCATATGTTTCTCGTGAATTGAATTTGTGCGCTATTTTACAGGCTCCGCCTGCCAAAACATAGGTATGGATTCAGAAAATAAAAAAACGCTTCAGATATCGTTTGCAGCTGGCGCTAAATAGCTGTTCCGAATACCAGTACACTACGTATTGCCGGAGCTTGTTGTAGGTACGATTTCAATCGTACCTGTACGGCTGAAGCCGTACCTACAATTCCATCGCTGTTCCATTAGGTGTACAGGTATTTGGAACAGCTATTTAGTCAATCACGATATGTGGTTGAGCCAGCCCGCGCCGGCTGATTTGTTCGGCCAGCTGATCGGCTTCGTCAACATTGGCGAGCGGGCCGATGCGCACCCGGTAGAGACGTTTGTCGGCGTTATAGACGGCGCGAATATTTTGCAGTTGCAATATTGTCTGCAGTTTCTGTTGTAATTGTTGCGCGTTGTTACGACTGACAAAGGCGCCGGCCTGCAGATAGAGATGGTATTGCAGCGGCGCCGGGGGCGTGCTTTTCGCCGCTTGTGCGTTATGCCGGGGTTGTTGATAGTGTTCGGGATCGAGGGCTTCTATTTCGACTACGCCGGTGCCGGTTCCGGTAATGCCGAGTTTTTTGGCCGCCGCCCAGGAGAGATCGATAAGCCGGTTATCATGGAAGGGGCCGCGATCGTTGACCTTGACGATTACGCTGCGTCCGTTGCCAAGGTGGGTGACGCGCACCCAGCTTGGCAGCGGTAGCTCCTTGTGCGCGGCGGTCATCGCATACATATTGTAGGTTTCGCCACTGGAGGTGCGGTGGCCGTGAAATTTTTTACCGTACCAGGAGGCTACGCCGCGGGCGCGATAGCCCCGGCTGCTTTTCATGACCCGATATGTCCGGCCTCTAACCCTGTAGCTGGTCGGGTTGCCGTATTGACTGCGGGGTTCTATGCGGGGAACAGCATCGGGGATATGACTGATGTCGATATTTTTATCGGGGGCGCGATCCTGATGAATGGCATAGCGATTTTTTTTTATGCCGCTGCAGGCGCTCAGTAATAGCAGCAGGGTTAAGCCGAGCGAAATAAACCGGCAGGCGCTCATCGATTCTCGCGTAGTTGCTGGCTGAGCTGAAAGACGGACATGGAATACAGGGCGCTGTGATTATAACGGCTGATAACATAAAAGTTATGCCAGACCACCCACTGTTCGGGACCGTTGACGCCATCCAGTTCGATCAGTGACCCCTGCATGTTGGCGGGCAGGCCTTTGGGCAGCTGAACGCCGTGTTCACGCAGTTGCTTCTGGGTCAGGTGAGGTTTGAGAATGTGGCGTTTTTTGCCCAGTAATTTTTTATAGGCATCCCCCTTGACTCTGACTTTGTAGGCGATGGGTTCGCCCTCTTTCCAGTGATGACGTTTGAAGTAATTGGCGACGCTGCCAATCACATCTTCCGGATTGCTCCACAGGTTGCGGTGGCCATCGCCGCTGAAATCAACGGCATACTGGCGAAAACTGCTGGGCATGAATTGCGGCATGCCCATGGCGCCGGCATAGGAGCCTTTCTGTTGCAGGGGATCAAGGCCTTCCTCGCGAGTCATCAGCAGGTATTCCTTGAGCTCCTTGCGAAAGAAGGGACTGCGCGGCGGATAGGCAAAGGCCAGCGTCGCCAGCGCGTCCATGACCAGATAGCGACCGGCGTGTTTGCCGTAACGGGTTTCCACGCCAATGATGGCGACGATGATTTCTTCGGGAACGCCGTAGGTTTCGCGCGCGCGGCGCAGCAGGGCTTCATTTTCCCGCCAGAATTTCAGGCCGCCCTTGAGTCGATCGCGAGTCAGAAAAATAGGCCGGTATTCATACCAGGGTTTGCTTTCCGCCGGGCGGGCGATGGCGTCAAGAATACTCTGGTGCCGACGGGTTTTACTGAATAGATGTTTTAGTTCCTGCGCATCGAACTGATGTTCTTTCACCATCTCATTGATGAAATCATTAATTTGCGGGTTGTCGCCGGCAAAGTAGGTGGCTTTGGCTGAAGCCTGACTGGCGAATAACAGGGCAAGGCCGAGCAACAGGTATTTATAGTTTTGCATGGTGTTTTAAACACTTCTCAGGTTGGCATCAGTTTACGATGCGTTTGTATGGACATGAGGATACCGAATCCCGCCAGCAGGGTCACTACCGATGTGCCCCCATAACTGATAAGGGGTAAGGGGACGCCGACGACCGGTAGAATTCCGCTGACCATGCCGATATTGACAAAAACATAAACAAAAAAAGTGAGCGTGATGCTGCCGGCCAGCAGTCGGCCAAAGGTGTGTTGCGCCTGTGAAGCGATGATCAAACCGCGTGCAATAATAAAAGCGTACAGAGATAACAGGCTGATCACGCCGAGGAAACCAAACTCTTCACTGAGTACGGCAAAAATAAAGTCGGTGGAACGCTCCGGCAAAAAATCCAGATGGGACTGGGTGCCATTGAGCCAGCCCTTGCCGTAGATGCCGCCTGAGCCGATGGCGATGGTGGACTGGATGATATGATAACCCGCGCCGAGGGGATCATTTTCCGGGTTGATAAAGGTCAGCACCCGCTGGCGCTGATAATCGTGGAGCAGGTAATTCCAGGCAATCGGGGTGCTGGCGAGAATGATGAACAGCGTGACGCCGATAAAGCGCCAGGACAGACCGGCGAACAGCAACACGAAAATGCCGGAGCTGGCGATCAGCAGGGCGGTGCCCAGATCCGGCTGTTTGGCGACCATCAGCGTGGGAATGATGAGCAGCGCGCCGGCGACGATCAGACGTTTACGGTTGGGCGGCAGGGGCGCCTCGGCGAAATACCAGGCGATCATCATTGGCACCGCCAGTTTCATGATCTCCGAAGGCTGGAAGGTGACAAAACCCAGATCCAGCCAGCGTTGCGCGCCCTTGCCGATCTCACCCATGATCAGCACCGCGATTAACAGCAGCAGGCCCAGCCCGTACAGCCAGGGCGACCAGAACTGAATGCCGTAGGGCGTAAGCTGCGCCAGCAGCAACATCACAAAAAAGGCCAGCAGAATGCGCAAGCCCTGTCCGCGCACCACCGCCATGCTTTGATCGCTGGCGCTGTAAAGCACGAACAGACCCAGCCCGGCGAGCAGCAACAGGGCGATAAACAGGGGCCAGTCGATGTGCAGGCGGAATCCCCGTCGTCGCCGCGCATGGGCGGCGGTGGCGTCATTCAGAATAGGCGGGTCGCTGAAAGCCATGGGCTACGATCCTGAACTCAGTAGATATTGATCCATTACTTTACGCGCAATCGGCGCGGCCATAGCGCCGCCGCTGCCGCCGTTTTCGACGATCACGGCAATCGCGATCTGCGGATCCTCGACCGGCGCAAAGCCGATAAACAGCGCGTGGTCGCGCAGTTTTTTGCTGACTTCTTCTTCAACGTACTCTTCATCCTGCTTGATGCCGAAGACTTGCGCGGTGCCGGTCTTGCCGGCAATCGTATAAGGCAGTTTACGGTTAATCCGGCGCGCAGTGCCATGCACGCCGTGCACGACCTGTTTCATGGCCTGAATAATGGTATTCCAGTTTGCTTCTTCCGCATGGGCGGGCGGGTTGACGCTGATCGGCGGAATAATATCAAAGCGGCTGTTATCCGGCGCTTCGATGGCGTACAGCATGCGTGGTTGCTTGCGCTGACCATGGCGGCTGAGAGTCGCGGTGATGCTGGCCAGTTGCAGAGGCGTGGCCAGCATAAAACCCTGTCCGATACCGGTGATCAGGGTTTCGCCGGGGAACCAGGGGAGGTTGCGGGTGCGCCGCTTCCATTCGCGCGAGGGCAGCAGGCCGGCTTTTTCGCCTTCGATATCGATGCCGGTGCGTTGGCCGAGACCGAAACTGGCGAGGAAGCTGTGCATATTGTCGATGCCCAGCGCCAGTGACAGGTCGTAAAAATAAACGTCGCAGGATTCGGTAATCGCGCGAGTCAGATCGGTTTTTCCGTGTCCGCGTTTTTTCCAGTCGCGATAGCGACGCGGATCATTTTTCAGCATATACCAGCCGGGACAGTTGATTTCCTTGTGGACGCTGGTTTCATGCATCTCCAGCCCGGCCAGACCGATAAAGGGTTTAATCGTCGAGCCGGGCGGATACTGGCCGCGCAGCGTGCGATTGAACAGGGGCCGATCGGGGGAGTCGCGCAATGCGCTGTAATCTTTACTGCTGATGCCATTGACGAACAGATTGGGATCATAGGTGGGCACGCTGGCCAGCGCCAGCACCGCGCCGTCACGGGGATCGATGGCGACCAGCGCGCCGGTATGTTCGCCGAAACCGTCTTCGGCAATGGCCTGCAGTTTGACATCCAGATTCAGATACAGATTTTTACCGGGAATCGGCAGGGTGCGTTCCAGCACCCGCAGGATTTTCCCCTGCGCGTTGGTTTCGACTTTTTGCATGCCGACGCTGCCGTGCAGCTGATCTTCATAGGCCAGTTCAATACCTGTCTTGCCGATGTGACTGGTGCCGCTGTAGTCTGATTCATCCAGATTGCGCAGCTCTTCAAGGTTAATGCGTCCCACATAGCCAATCGCGTGGGTGCCCAGCGCGCCCAGCGGGTAATGGCGGGTCAGGGTGGCGTGAATATTGACGCCCGGCAGGCGGTACTGGTTGACGGCAATGCGCGCCACTTCTTCATCATTGAGACGAAAGCGCAGCGGAATGCCTTCGAAGCGGCGTTTGTGACGGCGGTTTTTGTTGAAGCGTTTGATGTCTTCATCGCTGAGGGTGATCAACCGGCCAATCTGGCGAACGGTCTCATCCACATCATCCATGTGTTCGGTGACCAGCTCTAAAGTAAAGCTGGGCAGGTTCTGCGCCAGTAGAATGCCATTGTGATCATAAATCAGCCCGCGGGTGGGCGGAATGGGCAGGATGTTGACCCGGTTGTTTTCCGATAGCAGGGTGAAATGACTCAGGTTGATGATCTGCAAATAGGACAGGCGGGCGAGCAGAACAAGCGTCAGAATGACGATGATCACCGTCGCGACTATCAGCCGCTGGTTGAAAATCTGAGTTTCCCTGACATGATCTTTCAGCGCGAGGCGTTTGTGAAAAGCCATAATTCAGTGCAGAGAAAGCCGGTTGAGAGTGAGCATCGCGCGTCTAGTTGACCTGATAATAACGGCGCAGGTTGCGCATAAACAGAAAAATGGCCGGCCAGATCAGGGCGCTGACAAAGGGTGAGATAAGCGCCATCCAGAAATCGGGAGCCAGTCCCTGTATGCCCTTGATCCAGAAATTAATCAGCGCATAAATCAGGCATAAAACAAGAATCGTGATGGACTGTTGCCACAGGGGAACCACGCGGATGCGTTGGTGCAGGTGGATGGTAATGAAAATAACCAGCGCCATGACCAGCGCGTATTGTCCCAGCAGCGTATCGCGCAGGACATCGAGCAACAGCCCCAGACACCAGGCGACGCCAACGCCAACGCGATGGGGCAGGGCCATGCTCCAGTAAATCGTGACCAGCAGCAGCCACTCGGGCATAAAGGCGTGCACCATAGGAGGCAGGGGCAGGATGCTTAACAGCATCGCCATAACAAGACTGGCGGCAATGGCCCAGCCGCCGCGACTGCGATCATGGATGCTCATGGCGCGTCTTCCTCCTGCGTACGGCTGCAGGGGGTTTGCATTTCCGGCAGCGAAGCGTGAGAAGGCCAGACCAGCAGCACTTCGCGGCTGCGATCCAGTTTGGCGGTGGGTTCGGCCAGCACCTGAGCAAAGGGCAGGCTGGGATTGGTGTTCACCGCCGTGACCCGGGCGACCGGATAGCCGGCGGGGAAAACGCAGCCGAGCCCCGAGGTAATCAGTTCATCACCGATTTGAATGTCGGCGTTGTTGGGCAGATACAGCAGCTCCAGTTGATTATCGCTGCCGGCGCCAACGGCAATGGTGCGCAGACCGTTGCGCGCGACCTGTACCGGCAGGCTGTGATCCGGATCGGTGATCAGGATGGCGGTGCTGGTCAGTGGATAGATGTGAACGATTTTGCCCATGACGCCCTCGGCATCGAGCAGGGGCTGGCTGACATAGAGATCATCATTCATGCTGCCCTTGTTGATCACCACCTGACGGCGGAAGGGATCGAGATCCACCGACAGCAGTTCGGCAATCAGCATGCGTTCACCGACGCGCTTGGAGGATTGCAGCAGTTCACGCAGGTGCACGTTTTCAGCTTCAATGAAGGTGAATTTCTGCAGTTGCGCCTTGAGGATCTGGTTCTGGGTGCGCAGGGTGGCGTTTTCTTCCTGCAGCGTCCCCCGGGTGACAAAGGTGTCGGCGGTCCAGCGAATGAAGCTGCCGGGCAGATCCACGAGGTACTGCACCGGATAGACGATGACAGAAAGGCCGGCGCGAATACTGCGCACGGTATCGGTGCGATAATCCAGCGTCATCAGGGTAATGGACAATACCAGCAGCAGGATCAAACGCATCCCGGTAGACGGGCCCTGGATGAATAACAGTTTAACGGGACTTTTCTCCGGTTAAGCAGACATCGGTTGGTTCGCCTGCAGATGAACCAAATACTTCGAACGGCTCAGGCCGTATCTATTATCAAGGAACCTCTGATTAATTCCGTTCGTCCTGAGCCTGTCGAAGGGTGAACTGAATTAATCAGAGCCTCCTTAAGGCTTACTCAACGCTGAACAGATCGCCGCCATGTTCGTCGATCATTTCCAGCGCCCGGCCGCCACCGCGGGCGACGCAGGTGAGCGGATCTTCGGCAATTAAAACCGGCAGACCGGTTTCTTCCATCAGCAGGCGATCCAGATCATGCAGCAGCGCACCGCCGCCGGTGAGCACCATGCCGCGCTCGGCGATATCCGAGGCCAGTTCCGGCGGAGTTTGTTCCAGCGCGGTTTTGACCGCGGAGACAATGCCCGAAAGGGGTTCCTGCAGGGATTCCAGAATTTCATTGCTGTTCAGGGTAAAGCTGCGCGGGATGCCTTCAGCCAGGTTACGGCCGCGCACTTCCAGTTCACGCACTTCGTTGCCGGGGAAGGCGGTGCCGATTTCATGTTTGATGCGTTCAGCGGAGGATTCACCGATCAGGCTGCCATAGTTGCGGCGCACGTAATTGATAATGGCTTCGTCAAAACGATCGCCGCCGATGCGCACCGAGGCGGAATAAACGATGCCGGACAGGGAAATAATCGCCACCTCGGTGGTGCCGCCGCCGATGTCCAGCACCATGGAGCCGGAGGCTTCGGAGATGGGCATGCCCGCGCCGATAGCGGCGGCCATGGGTTCTTCAATCAGGTAGACATCGCGGGCGCCGGCGCCGGCGGCCGATTCACGAATTGCGCGGCGTTCGACCTGGGTCGAGCCACAGGGCACGCAAATCAGCACCCGCGGGCTGGGGCGGAAAAAACGCGCCTCATGCACCTTGCGAATGAAATGCTGAAGCATTTTCTCGGTTACGGTAAAATCGGCAATCACGCCGTCTTTCATTGGCCGGATGGCGACGATGTTGCCGGGGGTGCGGCCAAGCATGCGTTTGGCCTCCATGCCGACGGCGGAAATACTTTTCGGCCCGCCGGGGCCGCGTTCCTGGCGAATGGCGACGACCGAGGGTTCGTTAAGAACAATGCCCTTGCCGCGCACGTAAATGAGAGTATTAGCAGTACCCAGATCGATGGATATATCGTTGGAAAACAGACCACGCAGGTTATCAAACATAATTTTTTATAATCTTTAATGTCATTAAAGCGGATACTTTAATAAAATAGAGGGGCGTTGGGCAAGCTATCATCTTTGAATAAGTTACATTTCGAATAAATTATTTCAGTTTCGTAGCAATTACTGCCCAAATGCGATCAGGTTCACATAATATTCGAGGAATAGCATGTCATTAGATAAACATGACGTAGAAAAAATAGCACATCTGGCGCGATTAGCCATTAATGAAGAGGATGTGCCCACATATGCTCAAAATTTATCCAGTATTCTGGATCTGGTCGAGCAAATGAACTCGGTGAATACCGATGATGTTGAACCGATGGCGCATCCCACCGATGCCGTACAGCGTTTGCGTGAAGACGAGGTTCGGGAAACCAATCAGCGGGAGCGCTTCCAGAAGATTGCCCCGCAGGTGGAAAACGGCCTGTATCTGGTGCCCAGGGTCATCGAATGATCCATTAAGGCGGATACGACCGTAGGTGCGACTTCAGTCGCACCCACACATAAAACAAAAAACATCCGAAGGACTAAAACTACATGCACAACAAAACCATCGCTGAATTGTCCCGCGGTCTGCGCGAGGGCGACTTCTCCAGCGAAGAACTCACCCGTCATTTCCTCGAACGCATCAACCGTCTGGATAATTCGTTAAACAGTTTTATCACTGTGAGCGAAGAGCTGGCGCTGGCGCAGGCGAAACAGGCGGATGCGCAAATTGCCGCCGGCGAGGTCGGTGCGCTCACCGGGATTCCGCTGGCGCAAAAAGATATTTTTTGCACCGATGGCGTGAAGACCAGTTGCGGTTCGAAAATGCTGGACAATTTTATTGCCCCCTATAACGCCACCAGCGTTGAACAGTTGAATGCTGCCGGTACTGTGATGCTGGGTAAGACCAATATGGATGAGTTCGCCATGGGTTCATCCAACGAAACCAGTTTCTACGGCGCGGTGAAAAACCCCTGGAACACCGATACGGTGCCGGGCGGTTCCTCCGGTGGTTCTGCCGCGGCGGTGGCGGCGCGGCTGACGCCCTGCGCCACCGGCACCGACACCGGCGGCTCCATTCGTCAGCCCGCGGCATTATGCGGCGTGACCGGACTTAAGCCCACCTATGGGCGAGTCTCACGCTACGGCATGATCGCCTTCGCTTCGAGTCTGGATCAGGGCGGGCCGCTGACCCGCACTGCGGAAGACGCGGCCATGATTCTGGGCGTGATGGCCGGTTTTGATGAACGTGATTCCACCAGCATCGATACGCCGGTGCCGGATTATACGGCGGGACTGAACGATGATCTCAACGGATTAAAAATCGGATTACCGAAAGAATATTTTGGTGAAGGACTCGATAGCGGCATCGGCGATGCGGTGCATGCGGCGATTGATGAATATAAAAAAATGGGCGCGGAGATCGTTGATATCAGCCTGCCCAACACTCATCTTGCGGTGCCGGCCTACTATGTTGTCGCTCCCGCGGAATGTTCGTCCAATCTTTCGCGCTTCGATGGCGTGCGCTTTGGCTATCGTTGCGAGGATCCGAAGGATCTTGAAGACATGTACAAGCGTTCACGCGGTGAAGCGTTTGGCGCTGAAGTGAAACGTCGAATCTTAATCGGCGCTTATGCGCTGTCTTCCGGCTACTATGACGCCTATTATCTGAAGGCGCAAAAAGTGCGCCGATTAATCAGCGCGGACTTCAAGCAGGCTTTCGAAAGCGTTGATGTGATCATGGGGCCGACTTCGCCCACGCCGGCCTTTGGCCTCGGTGAGAAAGCCGATGATCCGATCACCATGTATCTGTCAGACATCTACACCATCGCCGTCAACCTCGCCGGTCTGCCGGGCATGTCTATCCCCGCCGGTTTCGTCAACAACATGCCGGCCGGTTTACAGATCATCGGTAATTATTTTGAAGAAGCGAAACTGCTGAATGTGGCGCACAAATTCCAGCAGATCACGGATCATCATCAGCGAACTCCTGCGGGATTCGAATGAAAGAAACAATCCAACGCAAAGGCGCGAAGACGCAAAGATTTTTAAATAATTTTCTTTGCGTTCTCTGCATCTTTGCGCCTTTGCGTTAAAATACGAGGCTAGAAAAATGGAGTGGGAAACGGTTATCGGGCTGGAGATTCACACCCAGCTTGCAAGCAAAAGTAAAATATTTTCAGCCGCATCGACGGCGTATGGCGCCGAGCCGAATACGCAGGCCTGCACCGTGGATCTGGGGCTGCCGGGCGTCTTGCCGGTTTTGAATAAAGAAGCGGTGAGCATGGCGATCAAATTCGGTCTGGCGATTGATGCGGAGATTGCGCCGCGCTCAGTGTTTGCGCGTAAAAATTATTTCTATCCCGATCTGCCCAAGGGTTATCAGATCAGTCAGTTTGAATTACCGATTGTCGGTAAAGGAAGCCTGACCATCGAATTGGATGATGGCGGGACAAAAGTTATCGGCGTGACCCGCGCGCATCTTGAAGAAGATGCGGGCAAGTCCCTGCATGAAGATTTTCACGGCATGACCGGCATCGATCTCAATCGCGCCGGCACGCCTCTGCTGGAGATTGTTTCCGAGCCGGATATGCGCTCACCCCAGGAAGCCGTCGCCTATATGAAAAAAATGCACTCGCTGGTGCGCTATCTGCAAATCAGCGATGGCAATATGCAGGAAGGTTCATTTCGTTGCGACGCCAATGTCTCGGTGCGCCCCAAAGGTCAGCAGGAATTCGGCACCCGCACCGAGCTGAAAAATATCAACTCCTTCCGTTATGTGGAACGGGCGATCGAATTTGAAGTCGAACGCCAGATTGAATTGATCGAAAACGGCGGTGAGGTGGTGCAGGAAACCCGTCTCTATGATCCGGATAAAGGTGAAACCCGCTCCATGCGTTCCAAAGAAGAAGCGATGGATTATCGTTATTTTCCTGATCCTGATTTACTGCCGGTTGAAATCACCACCGAGATGCTTGAGCGCGGTCGCCAAAGCCTGCCTGAATTACCGGATGCCAAAAAACAGCGTTTCATTTCCGACTTTAAACTCAGTGAAGACGATGCCGCCTTGCTAACCGCGAGTCGTGAGATGGCGGATTATTTCGAATCGGTTATCGAGATTACGGAGGATCCCAAACTCTCCGCCAACTGGATCATGGGCGAGCTGACCGGTTTCCTAAACAAGGAAAATCGTGAGATCAATGACAGCCCGGTGAGCGCCGGCATGCTGGCGGGCATGATTCTGCGGATCAAGGACAACACCATCTCCGGCAAGATCGCCAAAGAAGTGTTCGAAGCCATGTGGGCCGGCGAAGGCGAAGCGGATGCGATTATCGACAGTCGCGGCTTGAAACAGATCACCGACAGCGGCGCGATTGAATCGGTGCTGGATGAAATCATCGCCGCCAACCCGAAACAGTTCGAGCAGCTGAAAGGCGGCAAGGACAAGTTAATGGGATTCTTCGTTGGTCAGGTGATGAAACAGACGCAGGGCAAAGCCAATCCTGCGCAGGTGAATGAATTAATGAAGAAAAAGCTCGAAGCTTAAGGAAGCTCTGATTAATTCCGCCGTTCGTGGTGAAGTCCTGAGCCTGACGAAGGGTCGAACCATGAACGCTAAGTATTGTAAAATCATAATGTTATATGGTTCACCCTTCGACAGGCTCAGGGTGAACGGAATTAATCAGAGCTTCCTTAATCTTTTGTAGGTACGACTTCAGTTGTACCAGCGCCAGTATCAGCACCAGTGCCGGTACGACTGAAGTCGTACCTACAACGGATACCTTGTCCGCTTGCGGCGGGGAGATTTATTTAGTTGCACACCGGACAGGCCGGATCTTTTTTCAGTTTCAGGCTGCGCCAGTCCATGTTCATGGCGTCCAGCAGCAACAGGCGGCCATCCAGCGTTTTGCCTGCGCCGGTAATGACTTTAATGGCTTCGGTCGCCTGAATGCTGCCGATGATGCCGACCACCGGCGCGAGTACGCCGTTATTGCTGCAACTCGCATCCAGTTCGCCTTCATCTTTATACAGGCAGTGATAACAGGGGCCGTCACCGTCATTTAAATAAACGGACACCTGACCTTCCATGCGAATCGCGGCGCCGGACACCAGTGGCGTATGCGTGCTGACGCAGGCCTTGTTGACCGCAAAGCGGGTTTCAAAATTATCGCTGCCTTCGATCACCACATGCGCCTGTTTTATCTGGGCAAGCAATTCATCCGGGGTCAGTTTTTTATTCAGTATGGAAATACGAATTTCCGGATTCAGACGCAGCAGATTGTCGCGGGCGGATTCAACCTTGGCGCGGCCGATGTCCGCATTGCGGTGAACGATTTGACGTTGCAGATTGCTGAGTTCGACCTGATCAAAATCCACCAGAATCAGGTGGCCAACGCCGGCCGCCGCGAGGTACATGGAGGCCGGTGCGCCGAGGCCACCGAGACCGATAAGCAGTACGGTTGAGGCCAGCAGCTTTTCCTGTCCCGCGACATCGATTTGCGGCAGCATGAGCTGGCGGCTGTAGCGCAGAAGTTGATCATCGTTCATGAAAACAGGTTAAAGATACAGAGGCAAAGATACAAGGGGAAGGCGGGATGCTTTTTATCGTTTTCCCTGTGACTGAATGTTATAGATAATCGCGCCAGTGACTGGGGCGCTGATCGCGGCAGCCGTGAGCCTGTTTCTGATAGCGATCGATGAATATATCCCGGGTGCTTTTATCCTGACAGCGAAGGCAGCCGATGTTGGCGCATTCGGTGGATTCGGTGTAATTGTAGAGCGCGCGTTTGAGACGAAGTATCAGGCTGTTATCAAGATGGAAACCGACTTCGGTCAGCGTTTCTTCAATATCGGCCAGACTCAGATAGCGGAGATCGTAACGCACGTTCAGTTGCTGGGGGTGGATGACCTCTAACGCCAGAATACCGTGAATATTTTCCAGCATGCGCATAGCGGTTTCGGCCTGATTGGAATCAGGATGAAGTTCACTGAAAAAGATTTCACGTTTTTTTTCTGCCGCGGGCATGTTCAATTCCTTGGACCTTTTTATCTATCCTAACCGGAAAACCACATGAATCAAGCACTGATTCATCAAAACCAGCATAGATAAGAAAATTCCTTTTTACTAATATGCTAACCTTGTGCCGTGAATTAGCGAATCACCCAGAACTTAACTTCCTGTTGTTGCAGAAAATATTCGGCATCCGCGCCCTGTAGCATTGCCAGCGTTGAGAGGATGCCGGCTTCGGTGCAGCTGGCCGCAGCGACGGTAACGGAAGAGGGCATGTCTTTTACCGGCCAGCCGGTGCGCGGATCAAGGATGTGGCCATAACGAATACCGTCTTTTAACAGAAAACGATTGGCGTCTCCGCTGGTGGCCAGTGCGCCTGATTTTAATTCCAGTATGTTTGGCGTTTGATCGGTGGACTGATTTAATCGGCTTGAATGATAAAGCGGTTTTTCGATGCCGACCCGCCAGCCGTCACCTGATTCGCGTAAGACGGTAACAGAAATATCGCCGCCAAAATTAACCAGTATGCTGATGCTGGTTTTTTCCTGCAGTCGTTTTGTGACCCGATCTACCGCATATTCTTTACCTATGCCGCCGAGGTCGATTTCCATTCCCGGCTGCAATTGAAGTTTCGGCCGCTGCCACTGTACTTTCTCCCAGCCTATGCGTTTTCTGATCCGTTCGACGTCATCTGGTTTCGGTAATTGGTCACTACCGTCAAAATGCCAGACTTCACGCAGCACGCCGGAGGTGATGTCAAACAGGCCTTCCCCGAGCTGGTAGCATATCTGCGCATAGTCCAGCAGATCAGCCGTCTCGTTATCAAGCGTGATGCTTTTCCCTTCTGCATGATTAACACGATAGATAATATTGTCGTCACGATAACGACTGAACTTGTTTTCGATACGCCGGGCTTCCTTCCAGGCGATGCGGGTCAGCTGCATCGCCAGTTTGGGATCGCCGGTTTCCATCAGGAGTTCACAGGGGCTGGCCATTGCAAAAAAATGGCCGCTAAAATATCCCTGATGTTGCTCGGTATGAAAGTCTTTCAATTAGCTGATGTGTTTAAAACAAAAAGGAATAATTAAGCTGAATGATGGCGGCATTGGTGTCGGGGAAGGGATCATCACCTTGCGCCTGTTGTTGCATGAGTTCAGCGCGAATTCCCAGTTCATGGTTCTGTGAAAATATGCGCCCGTATTTCAGGCCAATCGTTGTTGTACTCAGATCCCCGAGACGGTAATCCGCACTGGCATATTGTGGAATATCGCCGTCAACCAGATTGTAATAATAAAAGTCGGCTTTATCCTGAAGATAATAGCGCAAATGCGGCTCAAGGTAATTTTTTGAATTGAATTCATAACGATAACGCATATCTATCGTGTGTGATGAAATGCCCCAGTCATCCCAGGCATAGCGATAACTGATCTGCAATACATCTTCAGAAAACTGCTTCATATCCTTTATATACAGAGCCTGACGAGCGCGTGTGGCGGGTCTTTTTTCATAAAGGTAGGGATCGGTTCCACGCAAATCACCATTATTATCCAGCACGCTGAGAATCTTATAAGGATCGGTCAGGTAACCGTCTTCACTGCTATGGGTATAATTTAACTGTAATAAATGTTTTTTCCCCAGCACCTGAGTAAGACCGAGAATAAATGCGGTAATGGTTTTGTCGCCGGTATCCCCCAGCGTTGACTTACTATCGGATGGATCGGTGGGCATGGCGCTTAAACCTGTAGGCATACCGCCAACGGGTTTCACCTGATCCTGATTATATGACAGGCCGGTTGTTAACGTTGTATTACGCTGGTTGAAGTCCCAGCCCAGATTTGCGCCCAGACCCAGTGAGGCGTAATCAAATTCCTGCGAATAATTAGCCGAGAAAATGCCTTTTAACTGTCGGCTTAATGGTTTTTCCCATTCTCCGCCGATAGCGCCACGCGTATCGCGGAAGGTGGGATCAAGTGGTGTTTTACCCGCTTCCGCGACATAAACGCCACCCCCGGATGGCGTGGTAAATGTTTGCGCGGCGTCCGTTTTTATAGCGCCATTGGGGGAAGCGCCCGTCAACGCATCGGCGACAAGCCGGAACTTCATGTACTCGTCATCGCCGATTTTTTTGCGTGCGCTGACAATCGGCTCAACGACGCTTACGCGATCGACTTCGGAATATAACAGTACTGCAGAATCAATTTCCCAATGGTTACCGTCGCCAGCCGCTAATGTAGTTTGCGCGGCGCCCGCCAGCAAACTTGAGGTCGCGGCCGCCAGTAGTTTGCTTATCCTTGCCGGTTTTTTTAATTGCATCCGCAGCCTCCGCCGCCCGCGCCCCGACCACCGCTGCTGCCTTCTTTGCTGAAGTAAATATGATCATCAAGAAAACTGTCCAGCGGATAGGGATCAAGCTGCATTTTCTTTGCCGCCAGATATCCTCTCTCCCAGGGCTTCACACCGATAGATGCGCATCCCCCCAGCAGAATGCTGCCTGAAACCAGCATCAGACATAAAATTTTTATTTTCACATAGCCTCCTGTTGAGCTAAGGCTGCTCTGATAGCCGATTCAAGTTGTTTGATTTCTTTTTGTCGAAACCCGATATGACTGGAGAGGATGTTTCCCCGGCGGTCAATCAAATAGCTGCTTGGCATGCCTTTGACATCAAAGGCTTCGGCGCTATCGCCGGAAGCATCGAAACCAACGGTGAATTGAGCCGGATATTTTTTCAGAAAAGCATCCGCCTGAGACCGGTTTTCATCCAGGTTAATGGCGATGACTTTAAATCCTTTTTTGGAATATTGTTGTTCTATTTTGTTCATCCAGGGGAAGGATTCACGACAGGGAATACACCATGAGGCCCAGAAATCGAGATAAATGACCGTGCCCCGGAAATCTTTCAACTGTAAAGATTGCTTGCCGGTTTGAATACGGATATCAGGCGCCTGTGCCGCATGCGCCTGAGACAACAGTAGCGATATAAACAGCGAGAAATATAACAATCTGTTTTTTATTGGCAGCATATTATTTAAGCACAAATCTGACAGGCGGATTTTTACACATACACTACTACGATTTTCTTAAAAGAATCTTAAAAAGTGTTTTAACGAAAAATTAAGGAAGCTCTGATTAATTCCGCCGTTCGTGGTGAGCCTGTCGAACCATGAACGCTAAGCATTGTAAAATCATAATGTTATATGGTTCACCCTTCGACAAGCTCAGGGCGAACGGAATTAATCAGAGCTTCCTTAATGTTTGGCGTATTGAGCCAGACTAATGCGCGGTTGACCGGCGTAGTCTTTATGACATTCGATCGACTGATAATCCTGCTCTGTCAGCCGTTCAGCCAGCGCCGCCTGCTGGTGATAGCCATGCTCAAGCAGGAGCCAGCCGCCGGGTTTGAGATGGGGCTTGCTTGCGAGCAGAATATTTTGCAGATCATCGAGTCCTTGCGGGCCGGAAGCCAATGCCTCTACCGGTTCGAATCGCAGATCGCCTGCCGACAAATGCGGATCACTTTCCATAATATAGGGCGGATTAGCGAGAATCATTTCAGCCTGAAAATGAGGGGCGAAGGCCTTTAGCCAGTTGCCGGTGAGAAACTGAATATTGGCGAGCTGATGGCGCTGCGCATTTTCTTGGGCAATGCGCAGTGCGGGTAGTAAGCGATCGGTGGCGATCAGCCTGCAGCGGGGGCGTTCTTTGGCAACGGCAATGGCGATGGCGCCGCTGCCCGTTCCCAGATCCAGAATGGTCCAGCTCGCCTCTTCGGGAATTTTAGCCAAAGCCAGTTCAACCAGAAGTTCTGTTTCCGGTCGGGGGATCAGCGTGTCGGGCGTCACGCGCAGGCTCAGTGACCAGAAGTCACGTTGTTCCAATATGTAGGCAACGGGTTCACCGGACTCACGCCGCTGAACATAATTGCTGAATTGGCGCCACTGGGTCGCGCTGATGGATTTCTCCGGCCAGGTTCGCAGCCAGGCGCGATCCCGGTTCAAGACCGCGCCTAACAGTATTTCCGCTTCGAGTTTTGCGTTATGGTGTTGCGTATGTTCTAAAATAGCGCTGGCATAAGCTATCACATCATTAATAGTCCGGGGCATGCGTGCTAACTCCAGGCGGACAACAAAAGGATGAACAGAGATTGAATTCAAAAGATAATCAGTTTACAGGGCAAATCATCCACGCTGCGGCGGAACAAGTCAAATTGCCTGATGGTCGAAGCATGTTAATGGATGTGGTGCATCATCCCGGGGGCGCTGCGGTGGTGGCGATCGATGACCGGCAGCGGGTCTGTTTGTTGAGGCAGTATCGCGGGGTGATGGATGAATGGCTGTGGGAATTGCCCGCCGGAAAAATTGATAATCAGGAACCACCGCTGGAAACGGCTCGACGGGAATTGCAGGAGGAAGCCGGCGTTATCGCCGGGAGCTGGAAAGAACTGGGTTTGTCGCTTAGCTCGCCGGGTGTATTCAGTGAAAAGGTCTGGCTTTATCTTGCGCGCGATCTGCAAAACACGGCGCAGCAGCCGGAGGAATATGAAATGTTTGAGCGTCACTGGCTGGCCTTTGATGAGGCACTGGCATGGGCGAAATCAGGCCGGATCAATGATGCGAAAACAGTGATTGGCCTGTTTCGCGCAATGGGATATTCTGTCAAATAGAAGTGGTGTAACAAGTGGAATCACTAATATTGGGTGTGAATATATGGCGATAAGTGAATTTGAAATTAAACGCTGTGAAAAGCTGATGAGGCTGTATATAGAACAGAATAGACCACCGCCACACATCAGAAAAGAACTTGATCTGGGATACAGGATTAAAAATCAAAGTATTGAAATATTTGAGATACGTCCACGATGGGATAATCCGGATCAAAAAATAGAAGAGATGGTGGCAAAAACGACATATGTTAAAAAAAGTGGTTTATGGAAGGTTTATTGGCAACGAGCGGATATGAAATGGCATAGATATGAGCCGATGCCTGAAGTTGATTCATTAGAGGAGTTTATTGCATTGATTACGGAAGATAAATATTGCTGTTTCTATGCTTGAAACACATAGAAATATTTTGTTCATAACATTTAATCTATTCCCAGCTGTCCAGGCATGAAATAATTAAAAGGCACTAAGCGCATATGTATGCTGTAATCTTCAGAGCGAAAATCAATTATATAGATAGTTCTTATTCTGAAATGGCCGAAAAAATGAGGAACCTGGCAATGGATGTGTATGGCTGTTCAGAATTCACATCTGTAACTGAAGGAAAAGAAGAAATATCAATTTCATATTGGGAAAATCAGGAGCAGATCCAGGCATGGAAACAGGACGCAGCGCACAGGCTGGCTCAGGAATTTGGTCAGTCAAAGTGGTACAAGTATTACAAAGTACAGGTTGCCAAAATAGTTCGTGAATACGAACGAAACATATAAACGATACATTTTTAGAAATGTCCTGAATAAGTGTTTCTGATTCCAGTACACTATGTATTACCGAAGCCTGTTGTAGGTACGATTTCAATCGTACCTGTACAGCTCGCCTGTAGCCCGAAGAGTGGACAATTCCACCGCTGTTCCATAGCTGTACGGGCATTTGGAGCAGCCATTTAGCATAGAGAGTCAGCATGATCACGATTGGCCATGAATATGAATTAGATGTGGTGAAAAAAGTCGAGTTTGGCTTTTATCTGGATGCCGAAAATCTGGGCGAAGTCCTGTTGCCGAACAGGTTTGCGCCACCTGATCTGGCGGTGGGCGATTACCTGGTGGTTTTCCTCTATCGCGATTCGGAAGACCGGCTGGTGGCCACCACACAAACCCCGAAAGCCTGTGTGGGACAATTCGCCTATTTAAAAGTCGTGGCCAATACTGACGTGGGCGCCTTTCTGGACTGGGGGCTGGATAAAGATGTACTGGCGCCTTTTAATGAGCAACATCGACCGATGCAAGTGGGCCATTCTTATCTGGTGTATTTGTATCTTGATAAAAATGACGGGCGGATTGTTGCATCATCCAGAATAGATAAATTTCTGGATGATGAATGTCATGATGTTAAGCCGCGTCAAGCGGTTAAACTGATCATCGCCAATAGCACGGAGCTGGGTTACAAAGCCATTGTTAATCATCGTTGCTGGGGCGTGTTGTATAAAAACGAGGTTTTTCAGCGTTTAAGTTTCGGGCAGAGTATCGATGGCTTCATTAAGCATATCCGCGCTGACGGAAAAATTGATTTAAGTCTTCAAAGTGGCAGGCAAACCCGCGACAAGTATGCGGATCTTATTCTTGAATATCTGAATCAGAATAATGGTTTTGCCGCCGTACATGACAAGTCCGATCCCCGTTTGATCTCAAAGCTTTTCGGAATGAGTAAAGGCGCGTTCAAAAAAACCATTGGCGGCCTGTATAAACAAAGAATAATAACGATTGAAAAGGACGGCATACGTTTAACCGAGAAGCATCCTCAGCCTGCGGAGCAAACCGCGCCGGCTGTGAATGTATGGAAAAACAGAAAGAAGCCGAAATAAATTAATCAGTCTTCATCACCGATCGCCGCGAGCAGATCCGCCTGATGTTCGGCGATCAGGGGATCGATAATCTCATCCAGTTTGCCCTGCATAATTTCATCCAGCTTATACAGCGTCAGGTTGATGCGGTGGTCGGTAATGCGGCCCTGCGGAAAATTATAGGTGCGAATGCGTTCGGAGCGGTCGCCACTGCCAACCAGCAGTCGTCGGGTCTGGGCCTGCTCGGCCTGCTGGCGTTCCTGTTCGGCGCTGAACAGACGGGCCTGTAACAGCGACATTGCCTGAGCGCGATTTTTGTGCTGGGAACGCTGGTCCTGACATTCGACCACCAGCCCGCTGGGCAGATGGGTGATGCGAATCGCCGAATCGGTTTTATTCACATGCTGCCCCCCGGCGCCGGATGCGCGGAAGGTGTCAATTTTTAAATCTTTGGGATTGATATCGACGGCTTCGACTTCATCCGCTTCGGGCATGATGGCGACAGTGCAGGCCGAGGTGTGAATGCGACCCTGTGATTCGGTTTCCGGTACGCGCTGCACACGATGAGCGCCGGATTCAAATTTGAGCCGGGAGTAGGCGCCCTGTCCTTCGATGCGGGCGATGATTTCCCGATAGCCGCCGTGTTCGCCGAGGCTTTCACTGATGATTTCCAGTCGCCAGCGGCGCTGCTCCGCGTAGCGTGAATACATGCGAAACAGATCGCCGGCGAACAGCGCGGCTTCATCGCCGCCGGTGCCGGCGCGAATTTCAAGAAACACATTCTTGTCGTCGTTGGGATCGGATGGCAGCATCAGGATTTGCAACTGCGTTTCCAGCTCATCGCGTCGTTGGCCGGCTTCGGTCAATTCCTCGCGGGCCATGTCCCGCATCTCGGCATCGTCTTCATTGAGCATTTGCTCGGCGTCGCGAATCGTATCCAGAGTTGACTGGTATTCCAGAAAACAGTCGATGATCGGACTGAGGCGGGCGTGTTCCTGAGACAGGGCGCGGAACTGCTTTTGATCCTGAATCACTTCGGAGTCCGAGAGCAGGGCGTTAATTTCATCCAGCCGTTCGGCCAGGCTTTCCAGCTTGGAATAAATAGATGCCTTCATATTTTAATTTTCGTCGGAATCGAGGCTGAACAGGATGCGGGCGTGATTAAGCATGTCCGTGCGTCCGTCATAGGCGGCCCGGTTAAGCTGCACGGTGGGCTGGTGAATCAACTTGTTGGTCAGGCTTCGCGCCAGTTCATCCATGATCTGATGGGGATCTTTACCGGAAGCGAGCTGGCGTTCCGCATGTTGCAGAGCTTCGTCGCGCATGCCTTTGGCCTGTTGACGATAAGCGCGAATGGTATCCACCGCATCGAGCGAGCGCAGCCAGCCCATGAAATGATCGACCTGATTATCGATGATTTCCTCCGCCTGTTTGGCCGCCTCTTCACGGGACTGACGACCTTCCTCGATGACTTCCTGCAAATCATCGACGGTGTAGAGATAGACATCATTAAGTTCGCTGACTTCGGGTTCGATGTCCCGGGGAACGGCGATGTCGACCATAAAAATAGGCCGGTGTTTGCGCGCTTTCAGCGCACGCTCCACCGCGCCCTTCCCCAGAATCGGCAACTGGCTGGCGGTGGAGGAGATGACGATATCGGCTTCCAGCAGACGTTCGGGGATATCCGCCAGCGCGATGGCCTCGCCGTCAAACAGTTGCGCCAGTTCCTGCGCCCGTTCGACGGTGCGGTTGGCGACAATAATTTTTTTAATGCCCTGCTCATGCAGGTGACGGGCGACCAGTTCAATAGTCT
>WFVC01000026.1 GCA_015491815.1 Gammaproteobacteria bacterium
CGTTCCGAATTCCCGTCCAGTTAAAGCCATTCGTCCTGAGCCTGTCGAAGGATGAATAACTTTAAACATTGGAATTTCAGGCTTTACGTACATGGTTCGACCCTTCGTCAGGCTCAGGACTTCACCACGAACGTAAAGTTTTGTGGTAGACAGGAATTTGGAACAGCTATTTAGATGGACTCCGTTTCGGAACACCTGATTTAGCACAGCCGCTGTTTCAGCCAGCGCCCAATATCCTCTATCTCCTCCTCACAAACACTGTGCTGCATGGGGTAACTATGCCATTCAGGCTGATAGCCCAACTGTTGCAGATAAAACTTCGAGTCTTCCCCCATTGAATACGCCACTACCGGATCATGCAGGCCGTGCGCCTGAAAGATGGGCAGGCTGCGCGGGGCAAGATCACCCTGTTCCGCCTCGCGCATGAGGGAAGCCACCAGTGGCAAATAACAGGACAGGGTCATCACCCCGCCCAATGGCGATTTAAAACGCAGGCCCGTGTACAGCGCCATCACCCCGCCCTGAGAAAACCCCGCGAGAATAATATTTTCCGTTTTTACGCCACGCGCTTGTTCCGCCTCAATCAGGGTCAGAATCCGCTGCTCGGACTGTTTGATCCCCGCCTCGTCTTCCGGCGCATCGGCCTGCAGGGCGATGATGTCGTACCAGGCCGGCATCACCACGCCGGCGTTAACCGTGACCGGCTGGTTCGGCGCATGGGGAAAAACAAAATGAATGCCGTGATCGGGCGGCAGGTTCAGCTCCGGCACGATGGGTTCAAAATCATGGCCGCTGGCGCCCAGCCCGTGCAACCAGATAACCGCGCGCTCGCCATTGGGATCACCGGCGTGAACACAATCAGGCAATGCGCTCACGGCGCTAACACCATCGCCTCGCCCAGACTCTCGGCGCCGTGACGGCCAAGCTCGGCAAATAATTCGGCCCGGGTTTTTTCTTCCCGCCACTGCTGGCTTGCTTCGTCATAATCAAAGTGAAAGCCCCCGGCCCGGGTCGCCACCCAGACCTGACGCAGCGGCGTCTGACGATTGATAATAATCTTGCTGTTGTCGGCAAAACTCAAGGTGAGAATGCCGCCGGCGGATTCAATATCGATGTCAGCGTCGTTTTCATCGATGAGGTTCTCAACCGCATCCTCAATGCTAATCAGCAGATCATCAACGATCTGGTTGAATTCGGATTCATTCATTTTAATGTACTCAGTAATCTGACAAAGCTGATTCTACTGGGATAACCGCGAATTAAAAAGGCGACCGTGAGAAAGTCCGGTGGAAGGCGTATAATCCCGATTTAGCGCAAACAGAGTCGACGCCATGACAGGACTGAAAATGATGCACTCGCAAACCATAGCAGGATTGATGTGCCTGTTGCTGGCCGCCGGTCTGCTCACAGCCTGTGGCAAAAAAGGCCCGCTCTATCTGCCCCCCGGCAAAATGCCTGTAATCCAGCCGACGCCTGCCGCAACCCCCGCAACCGATCCCTCATCGGACAGGAAAGCGGAGGACGATCGTGAGAAACCCCAAACCCCAACGGTAGATACGCCACAACCCTGAAGACTATTTTTATGGACTATTTTACCTATCGTGACGGTCGGCTTTACGCCGAAGACGTCGCATTGGCCGACATTGCTGAAGCACATGGCACCCCCTGTTATGTTTATTCCCGCGCCACGCTGGAACGCCACTGGCGCGCCTTTGATGAGGCCTTCGCCGGGCGCGATCATCTAATCTGTTATGCGGTCAAGGCCAACTCCAATCTGGCCATTCTCAACCTGTTTGCGCGACTGGGCTCCGGCTTTGACATTGTTTCGGTGGGCGAGCTGGAACGGGTGCTGGCCGCCGGCGGCGCGCCGGAAAAAATTGTCTTCTCCGGGGTCGGTAAGCGCGCCGATGAAATCCGCCGGGCGCTGGAAGCCGGCATTCACTGTTTTAACGTCGAGTCCGAAGCCGAGCTGTCGCGAATCAATCATATCGCCGGCGAACTGGGCCTGCGCGCGCCCGTCTCTTTGCGCGTTAATCCGGATGTGGACGCCAAAACCCATCCCTATATTTCCACCGGCCTGAAAGAAAATAAATTCGGCATCGACATCGCGCAGGCGGCCGAAGTGTATGCCCGGGCCGCCGACATGGCGCATCTCGATATTCGCGGGGTGGATTGCCACATCGGTTCCCAGCTCACTGAAACCCGCCCGTTTCTGGATGCGCTGGATCGGGTGCTGGCGCTGGTCGACCGGTTAGCGCAGCAGGGCATTGAACTAAGCCATCTGGATCTGGGTGGCGGACTGGGCATTCAATACCGCGATGAAACCCCGCCCCTGCCGGCGGATTATATGGCCGACGTGCTGGGCCAACTCGAAAACCGGAATTTAAAAATTCTGATCGAACCGGGCCGCGCCATTGCCGGCAATGCCGGGATCCTGCTAACCAAAGTTGAATACCTGAAACACACCGGGCATAAGGACTTCGCCATTATCGATGCGGCCATGAATGATCTGATCCGGCCCACCCTCTACAGCGCCTGGCAAAACATCGTGCCGGTCAGCCCGCGCGAAGGCGAGGCGCGCAACTATGATCTGGTCGGGCCCATTTGCGAGACCGGCGACTTTCTCGGCAAGGATCGCCCGCTGGTGCTGGAAGCCGGCGATCTACTGGCGGTGCGTTCATCCGGCGCCTACGGCTTCACCATGAGCTCCAATTATAATTCCCGTCCGCGCGTCGCCGAGATCATGGTCGATGGCGAACAGGCTCATGTGATTCGCAAACGGGAAAGCCTCGCCTCCCTGTTTGAACTGGAACAGGTATTGCCCTGAACCGATTTCTCATCCCCGGGGTATTTGTTATTGTGGGTTCGCCCGACGCGGCTCGGAAGCGGTCACGATTGAACAATAGTCGAGCGACATTTTATTCTGAGCGCGCATCAACCGCGATCAAATCATGCTCGGTCGCCCCGGTCACGATGACCTGTAAAAACTCACCGGGCTTTGCCTCTTCTACGCCGTCGAGGATCACCACGCCATCGACTTCCGGCGCATCTGCAGCAGAACGGGCGAGCAACAAACCGTCTTCACTGACGCCATCGACCAGCACCGTCATTTTCTGTCCGACTTTGGCGGCGAGTTTTTCGGCGCTGATTTGCGCCTGCCGATCCATCAGCCGTTGCAGGCGATCCTGTTTAATCTCTTCATCCACCGGATCGGCAAGCGCATTGGCATCCGCGCCCTCAACGGCGGAATAGGCAAAGGCGCCGACACGATCCAGCCGGGCCTCTGTAATAAATTGCAGCAGCTCCTCAAAGTCCTGTTCGGTTTCACCGGGAAAGCCGGTGATAAAGGTGCTGCGCAGCGTGATCTCGGGACAGGTTTCACGCCAGCCCTGTATGCGTTGCAGGGTGTTTTCAATATTGGCCGGGCGTTTCATGGCTTTGAGGATGCGCGGACTGGCATGCTGCAGAGGCACATCCAGATAGGGCAGAATTTTTCCCTCGGCCATCAGCGAGATCACCTCATCCACATGCGGATAGGGATAAACATAATGCAGGCGGATCCAGATCCCGAGTTCGCCCAAAGCCTGCGCTAATTCAGTCAGGCGAGTTTTGATCGGGCGTCCGCCCCAGAAGTCGGTTCGGTATTTCAGATCCACGCCATAGGCGCTGGTGTCCTGCGAGACAACCAGCAATTCTTTAACGCCGCTTTGCGCCAGCGCTTCGGCTTCGCGCATGACTTCACCGGCAGGGCGACTCTGCAGATCACCGCGCAAGGCCGGGATAATGCA
>WFVC01000027.1 GCA_015491815.1 Gammaproteobacteria bacterium
ATCGATCCGGGATCGACGCTGGAATCCGGGCGCATGGTTTTGCGTCAGATCCGCAAGCTGACTGCGCTGCCGGTCACCCATGTGCTGAATACCCATGTGCATGGCGATCACTGGCTGGGTAATCAGGCCGTTGCCGAAGCGTTTCCTGATGCTGTCATCATGGCTCATCCGAAGATGATCCAACAGGCTCGGGATGGCGAGGCGGAGCGCTGGGTGGCGACGATGGAACGCCTGACAGAAGGCATTAGCAGAGGAACCCGCGCGGTGATTCCCGGTAAAGCGGTGGATGAGGGCGCGAGCTTTAAAAGCGGCGGCCTGAGTTTCCGCATTCACGCGCCGCCGGCGGCGCACAGCGATACCGATATCATGATCGAGGTGGTCGAAGACTCGGTTATATTTTTAGGCGACAATGCGTTGGTCAATCGTATCGGACGCATGGATGACGGCAGTTTCCGGGGCAATATCGCGGCGCTGGATGTGGCGCTGGCGACAAAGGTTAAACACTTTGTGCCGGGACACGGGCCGAGCGGTGATCGCCAGGTCGCCGCAGCCTATAAAAATTATCTGTCCACGCTCTATCAACGCACCGCGGCGCTCTATGAAGAGGGGCTGGCGGATTTTGAAATGAAAAAAGACATCGTCGCCCGCCTGAAAAAATATCACGACTGGGTTGGTTTCAGGGATGAGGTTGGCCGTCACATCAGCCTTGCGGTGCTGGAAGTGGAAAAGGCCGAGTTTGAATAAGTATTTGATCCTGTTTACGGTTCGGTGGGTACGATTGAAATCGTACCTACAGATACAGGGCACGACCTGTAGGTACGACTTCAGTCGTACATCATTATGGTATTCAAAAGATCAGCAGGGCTATTGCAAGCGGTGCGATTAAGCCGAGGGTGATGCGCCAGCCCAGTTGCGCCTGTCCGATAAAAAAAGCCATGCCAGTTTTAATCAGGCTGTTAACAATGGCGGCCAGCAGAATGGCGCGCGCGGCAATCTCCAGCGGCAGATGTTGCAGGCTCATTTGCGTGAGTGAGAGGGTGATGGCGTCCACGTCGGCAATGCCGGAGGCGGCGGCCAGCAGATAGATCCCGGCATCGCCGAACACATTCACCATCAGCTGGGAGAGCAGCATAATCAGCGTGAGCAGCAGGCCGAATTGCAGAGCGCTGGCAAGATGAAACGGGTTGCGCAGCGGGGGGTGAGTCGACTGTCGGGCCGCATGTTTTTCCGTTTTTGACTGACGCCAGAAAACAAAGGTGAATAGATAGATCAGTCCGGCAATCAACAGCACCGGGAACAGAAGTTGCCGGCCGAGCGGGGGATTGAAAATAAAGCAGATGATGAGCATGCGCGGGAACATGGTGGCGCAGGCGGCGAGAATGCCAGCGGCGGTGGCGTTGGTATAACCGGGCTGCGCATGGCTCAGGCGGGAGAGATGCAGGGTCACGGCGGTGGAGGAGGCCAGTCCGCCAAAGACGCCGGTGATCAACATTCCCCGCCGCGCACCAGTGATTTTCATGGCGAAGTAGCCGACGAAGGAGATGGCGGCGATCAGCACCACCATCCACCATATTTGATACGGATTGAGCGCCTTCCAGGGATCAAAAGTCCGGTCAGGCAACACCGGTAGAATGACCACGGAGATCAGCAGCATTTTCAAAACAGCGTAGAGTTCGATGCGTTCCAGTTTGCGCAAAAAGCGGTGCAATGCAGGTTTAAAACTCAATAGCAGGGTGATGATCACGGCGGCGGGCGCAGCGATGTGAACCTGTCCCAGCGTGCATAACGCGCCCAGCAGAAAGGTTAGCAGGATGGCGATGACGCTGGTAATGCCAATATCATCCTGTTCGCGGATGCGTTGATAGTAGGCGGCGATGGCGACCATGACCAGACCGATAAAGCCGAAGCCGAGCAGCAACATGCCGATCTGTTGCGCGAGCAGGGCGAAGATCCCCCCGAGCAGACTGATCAGAGCGTAGGTGCGCAATCCAGCGATCCGCTCGCCTTCACTTTGTTTGCGCTTGCGCCAGCCGCGCTCCAGCCCGATCAGCAAACCCAGCGCCAGCGCCGAGGCCAGTTGCTGTAGAATGATGAGTTCGTTTGATGAATCAGGCATAGTATAAAAATAGCAGTTAATCTCTTTGGCGGTTATTTGAATATCAGGTGTCGGAGTTGGTTTTTTTCGAATCCGATATCCTAAAGAAGCTCTGATTAATTCCGTTCACCCTTCGACAAGCTCAGGGTGAACGGAATTAATCAGGGGTTTCCTAAGTGTTATTAGTAGAAGCAAGGTATCAGAGTCAGTGAGTCATTGACTCTGATACCTGGAATCGTAATGGTGTTTAATTTATGGCGTTATGGGATTACATCGCTGCGCAAATTTCAGCAGCCAGTGGGGAAGTGTTTGAGATTAAAACGCAGCAGGGGGTCAGTGGCGGCTGTATTAATTCCGCTTATCGCCTGCAGGATGCTCACGGGCGAAGTTATTTCGTCAAGCTCAATCATGCCGAGGGTTTGTCCATGTTCGAGGCCGAGGCCGAGGGGCTGAATGAACTGAGCCGGGCGCAGGCCATTCGGTTGCCTGCGCCGCTGTGTAGTGGCGTGGCCGGTGAACAGGCCTATCTGGTGCTAGATGATCTGGCTCTGGGGGGGACGGGTTCGATGGCGGCGTTTGGCCGCCAGTTGGCGCAACTGCATCAGCACACCCGGCAGTCATTTGGCTGGTGGCGCAGCAATACTATCGGCGCAACCCCGCAGATGAATACGGAGGATAATGACTGGCTCCACTTCTGGCGGGAACAGCGACTGGGGTTTCAGTTACAACTGGCGGCGACAAACGGCGCCGGTCGTCCTCTGCTCGACAAAGGCGAAAGACTGCTGACGGGGTTTGCTGTGCTGTTCGATGGGTATCAACCGCAGGCCTCATTACTGCATGGCGATCTGTGGTCGGGTAATTACGCCTTCAGTCAAACGGGTGAGGCGGTGATTTTTGATCCGGCTGTATACTATGGCGATCGGGAAGCCGATATCGCCATGACCGAATTATTTGGTGGTTTCTCTGCTGATTTTTATGCGGCCTATGAGGAGATCTGGCCGTTGGATGCCGGTTACAGCGTACGCAAGACTTTCTATAACCTCTACCACATACTTAATCACTTCAACATGTTTGGCGGCGGTTACGGGGCGCAGGCTGAAGGCATGATTGAACGCCTGTTGCTTGAACTTTGATGTTCTCGTTTACAGGTGCGGCTGAAGCCGCACCTGCAGTTTCTTTGCTGCTCAGTTTCTGCGTTTATCCCAGAACTGCGCCGCCAGCACTTTCATGGCCAGGGCTTCTTTAGCCATGACCGCGCTGGCTTCCTCGCTGGTGCGAATGCCCTCGACGCTGATTTCCGAGGTCTGCTGGATATTGACCACGTTCTGGGTGACTTCCTGCGCGACGGCGTTCTGTTCCTCTACGGCAGTGGCGATTTGCGCAGCCATGTCATTGATGTTGGTGACGGCGCTGGTGATGGCGTTCAGGGATTCCACTGCTTCCTGACCGCGTCCCACGCTGTTTTCGGCCTGGCTGCGGCTTTGATCCATCACATCCACCGCGCGGCGGCTGCCGCCCTGCAGTTGCTCGATCATTTCCTGAATTTCGCGGGTGGAGTCATGGGTGCGGGTGGCCAGAGTGCGGACTTCGTCAGCGACGACGGCGAAGCCGCGACCCTGTTCGCCGGCGCGCGCGGCTTCAATGGCGGCATTCAGCGCCAGCAGGTTGGTCTGCTCGGCGATATCGCTGATCACATTGACTACGCTGCTGATTTTCTCACTGTTCTGGCTGAGTTCCTGAATAACTTCGCTGGCCTGCTCGACATCCTGCGCCAGACTATGAATAGCCTCCATGGTGCGGTTGACCACATCCTTGCTTTTGCTGACTTCCGTGCTGGCCTGATTGGCGGATTCGGCGGTGAGCTGAGCATTGGATGCCACTTCCTGAATGCTGGCGGACATCTCGGTGATAGCGGTGGCAACCTGATCCGTTTCGGCGTGTTGCTGGTTGATGCTGGCCTTGTTCAGATCCACCGAGGCCATGAGCTTGTCGGCGTTGGCCGAGATATCGATAGTGGCGTCGGAAATGCGCCCGACGATGCCGCCGGTTTCCTTCTCCAGATATTTCAGCGCCAGCATTACCTGTCCGGCTTCATCATTGCGACCGGTGAAAATATACCGGGCAATCGGATTGTCAAAAATATGCTTGGTTTTGGCGAAAATCTGACAGAGTGGGCGCACTTCACGAGTCAGAAAAAGAGGCGCGATTACAAAGCCGGGCAATAGACTAAGCAGAGCCGTCAAAGGGCTGAGGTTACCGTTGATTAATGGTATCGCCAGCGTGCCCAGCTGTACTAATAGAAAGGCGATAATCAGTTTATAAAGAAACCTCATGGGTTTGCGTTTGAGCCAGCCAGGAAGTTTGCCGGCATTGATGCGCGTATAGAGCTTTTCCGCGCGGGCGATTTCTTCAGAATTGGCCTTGCTGCGCACCGACTGGAATTCTACGATCTCCCCGTCCTTCATAACCGGGGTGACATAGGCGTTGACCCAGTAGTGATCGCCGTTCTTGCAGCGGTTTTTGACGATGCCCATCCATGATTCGCCCCCCTTAATGGTTTCCCACAGGTTTTCAAAGGCGGCGGGCGGCATGTCGGGATGGCGCACCATGTTGTGGTTTTTGCCAATCAGTTCCTCTTTATCAAAGCCGCTGATATCAATGAAATCAGAATTGACATAGGTAATCGCGCCTTTTGGATTGGTCGTGGAAAGAATGTTGGCGTCATCGGCAAAGGATTTTTCAATATTGGTAACTGGCAGATTCTTCTTCATTACTTGTTCACCGTAACAATAGACGTAATACCGTCAATAAATTCACTGGGTTATATAACAGGGGGTATCGGTCAACAGGAGAGAAAGCTTTAGTGTTTAGTGTAAGCGGGTGTATTCGTCATATGGTTTGTTTATTCTGCGCGCAGCGCTTCGACAGGATCGAGCTGGGCGGCGCGCCGGGCGGGGAGCACGCCGGCGGCCAGCCCGATAAGCACGGCGCTGATTTCCGCCAGCAGCGCATAGAGCCAGGGGGTGTGTACCGGCAGGGCGGGTAGCAGCAGGTTCAGCAGGCGGGCGAGGCCGAGTCCGAAGGCCAGTCCGCTGAAGCCGCCGATGGCGGCCAGAATTATCGCCTCGCCGAGGAACAGGCCGAGTATCTGCCCCCGGCTTGCGCCCAGTGCGCGCAACAGGCCGATTTCACGGGTGCGTTCATTCACGGCAATGGTCATGATGGTGACGATGCCGATGGCGCCGACGAGCAGGGAAATACCGCCGATGGCGGCGACCGCGAAGGTCAGTACATTGAGAACCGATCCGAGCACATCGAGCATCTGTTGCTGGGTGGTGATGGTCACATCATCGGCGCCATGACGGGCTTCAAGCGTGCGCCGGATCCCGGCTACGACCTTATCCACGGAAATATTTTCCGGGTAGAGGATATCGATTTCAAACAGGCTGTCGCGGTTAAACAGGGACATGGCCCGGGCGGCGGGAATATACACCGTATCGTCCAGATCAAAGCCCAGCACCGTGCCCTTGGCTTGCATGACGCCAATGACGCGATAACGGCTGCCGCCAATGGTGATGCGCCGGCCGAGTGGATTGTCCGCGCCAAACAGTTCCTGGCGCAGCTTGCTGCCGAGTACGGCAAAGGCGCGCGGGGCGCTGGGATCATCGGCAGGCAGGAAGCGCCCGGATTTGACCGCCATGCTGAAGGCTTCGGGCATGGCCGGACCCACGCCATAGACGGAGGTGCGCCGCCGCCGGTTGCCGGCTTCGACTTCGGCATTGCCCTGTACAAACGGCACTACGGCGCGCGCATAGGGCAGCCGTTTCAGGGCGCCGGCATCGTCAAGGCTCAGTGGCCGTTCACTGCCGAAGATCCCCATGCTGGCGCCGCTGGTGGTGGCTTTGCCGGGATTGATGGCGACCAGATTGGTGCCGAACTGGGTGAACTCTGAGAGCACAAAGCGGTGAATGCCTTCACCGATGGAGGTGAGCAGGACTACGGCGCTAATGCC
>WFVC01000028.1 GCA_015491815.1 Gammaproteobacteria bacterium
CAGATAAAACTGGCCGCGCAATTCATTTTCTTCATCATAAATATCAAAAAAACGAACGTCCTTGTGCCAGCAATCAATCCCGTCCACTTCCTGAATGCTCAGGCCATAAAGCCGTTTCACCACCTCGAACATGCCAGGAATGACCCGGGTTTCCGGAAAGTAGGGTTTCAGTTCTTCCTGACTGATATCAAAGGTGTGCTGGCGCAGTTTTTCCGAGTAATAAGGGATATCCCAGGGCTGCAAATCATCCATGCCGTAATGTTCGCGCGCATAGTCGCGCAATTCCTGCACTTCTTTTTCCGCCACCGGTTTGGCGCGTTGCGCCAGATCATGCAGGAAGCCGGTCACCCGTTCCGGCGAGTCCGCCATCTTGGTGGCCAGCGAACGCTCGGCATAGTTGGCGTAACCCAACAACTGCGCGGATTCATGCCGCAGGGCAAGGATCTCCTCCATCACCTCGGCATTATCCCATTGATCGGCTTTTTCGCCGTCAAGCGTGAAAAGATCCGAGGCGCGGGTCACATAGGCCTGATGAATTTCTTCACGCAGGGCGCGATCATCCGCATAGGTAATCACCGCGTAATAGGAAGGGAAATCCAGCGTAAATAACCAGCCCTGCTTTTTTTTCTGCTCCGCCGTCTGCTTCGCCATAGCCCGGGCGGACTCGGGCAGGCCTTCGAGCCGGCCTTCTTCTTCAATTAACTTACTCCAGGCCTGGGTGGCGTCCAGCACATTTTCTTCATAACGGGTGGTGAGTTGCGACAGGCGCTGACAGATTTCCCGAAAGCGGTTTTTCTTTTCTTCGGATAAATCCACCCCGGAAAGATGAAAATCACGCAGGGCGTTATCGATAATTTTCTGCTGCGCCGTTTCCAGCTCGGCAAACGCGGCGCTGTCCCTGATAAATTTGTAGGCCTCATACAACCTGCGGTTCTGCCCCATCTCGGTTGCATATTCACTCAGCTTTGGCAGGCAGGCATTATAGGCTTCGCGCAGGGCGTCGCTGTTCACCACCGAATTCATATGACTGACCGGCGACCAGGCGCGCGCAAGCCGATCATCCATATCTTCCAGCGGCTGAACCAGATTATCCCAGCTGTAGCGCCCCGCATATTCATCGAGCCGCTGCTCCACCGCCTGCCGAACCTCAGCCAGCAGGGTATCGATCGCCGGCTCGACATGTTCGGGTTTAATCCGGGAAAACGGCGGCAGGCCGGTCATTTCGAGCAGGGGGTTGGACATAGTGATCGTAACCTTGGTGAGTTTGTTGTTTAATAGGGCGGTTAATTTAACACGATGAATCACAACAGGAAATCGAATGGCCGACAATTCTTCATCCGGGGCGGAACCCTATTCCGATCTCAGCCCGGATCGTATTCTGGATGCCGTCGACGCCTGCGGTTATCCCACCAGCGGCAGCCTGCTGGCTCTCAACAGCTATGAAAACCGGGTCTATCAAATTGGGCTGGAATCTTCCGCAGAGATGCCTGAATTTATTGTCGCCAAATTCTACCGGCCCGGACGCTGGGATGATGAGACCATTCTTGAAGAACATGAGTTTACTCTGCAGCTGGCGGCGGAAGACATTCCCGTGATTGCGCCGCTGGCCGATGCTCAACAACAGACCCTGCATCATTATCAGGGCTACCGCTTCGCCCTGTTTCCCCGCCGGGGCGGGCGCGCGCCTGAACTCGATGATCCGGAACATCTGCGTCAACTGGGTCGCTTTCTCGGGCGCATTCATGCGCTCGGCAATGGCCGTCGCTTTGCCCACCGCCCGCGCCTGACCCCGCAACGCTTCGGCCGCGAGGCGCTGGATTATCTGCTGGAAAATCATTTTATACCCGATGAAGTCCTGCACAATTACCGCCTGGCCGCCGAAGATATGCTCGCGCAAATTGAAAATAGCTGGGAGGCGCTGATCCCGTTACGCGAATTGCGCCTGCATGGCGACTGCCATCCCGGCAATATTCTCTGGACTGATCGCGGCCCCCACTTCGTGGATCTGGACGACTGTCTCAGTGGCCCGGCGATTCAGGATTTGTGGATGCTGCTCAGTGGCGATCGGGATCAGATGAGCCTGCAGATGCAATCGATCATGGAAGGCTACAGAATGTTTTTTGATTTTGATCCGACCGAGCTGCAACTCATCGAACCGCTGCGCGGGCTGCGCATGTTGCACTACAGCGCCTGGCTGGCGCGGCGCTGGCGCGATCCGGCTTTTCCGCGCGCCTTCCCCTGGTTTAACAGTCCGCGTTACTGGGAAGAACAACTGTATAGTTTGCGCGAACAGCGCGAACGGCTTGCCATGCCAACAGTGGAGCTTTACTAAAATAAGCGCAATTAATCTCTCGCCAATGTTTCTGAAAGGTCAATAATATATTCGGTCAGAATCTGATCCTGTGATTCACCACTGTCATATTGCTTCGGCACTTCAGAATAAGACTTCCATTCATCTTCCTCGGTTAGAAGAAGCGCACTGTCCTGCAACCAGTGAACAATGCGCATCTGACCCTGTTCATTTTCAGTTAGCGCAGTACAGCTCTCTACCCAGTCACCGGCATTGGCATAACTAATGCCATCCATCTCTTCAAGAGCGGCATGATGAATATGCCCACAAACCACACCATCAACGCCACGCTGTCGAGCTTCACGCACCAGCGCCTGCTCAAAACTACTAATATAACTCACTGCATTTTTAACTTTGTGCTTGAGGTAGTGCGAAAGCGACCAATAAGGAAAGCCCATGCGTCGACGCAGATTGTTAAAGTGTCGGTTCAACCATAGCAGAATGTCATAACCCCAACTGCCAATATGGGCCAACCAGCGATTGTTGGTTACCACACTATCAAATTCATCACCATGAATAAGCAACAGGCGACGACCATCAGCGGTAGTATGCACTGCATCCAGCTGTATCTGTATGCCATTAAACTGACTGCCGGCATATTTGCGCAACATCTCATCATGATTGCCGGGAATATAGATCACCCGGACACCCGTGCGCGCCTTTTTAAAAATAAGCTGTAATAAATCATTATTAAGTTGTGGCCAATACCAACCGGAACGTAATTTCCAGATATCAATGATATCACCCAACAGATAAAGGTAATCGCATTCGGTATGTCGCAGAAAATCAAGCAAATATTCACTCTGCGCATCACGCGTACCGAGATGGATATCTGAAATAAAAACTGCACGTTGTTTAAAGGCTGACATATCAATGACTCTTTAGCGCTCCAAGACAACGCAAGCTTGCCCCTTTTCCATGACATTTCAGTAACAGATTAATGAAGTTTAATTGACCTTATTGTCATCTAACTGACTTTATTTCTTAAATAAAATGTCATTTTTTCTGTCTAGACTCGCTTCTGTTAATTCATATGATGGAGCAGTTTATGAATCAGATGATGCAGGTAACAGACAAGCCGCCTTTTAAGCTAAACGGGGTGCTGACCGGAACACGCGAACAAGGCATTCGCTATCAACTGGGCCATATACTGGAAACTATTATTGAAAAAGCCTGCCGCCTTGAGCATTTAAATCACCTCTATGCTACTTTGCCACCAACGCGGGATGACCACGATTTTCTAAAAACAGTTCTAAAACTATTTAATATTCAATACAGCATCGCCGATCAGGGATTGTCCCGTATTCCACGAGAAGGCGGTTTGATCATTGTCGCCAACCATCCCTTTGGCGCAATTGAGGGCGTAATCATGGCCACCATGTTACGCGGCCTGCGTGATGATATAAAAATTCTGGCCAACGGCATGCTCCAGCGCATCCCCGAAATAAGCGATCTATTTATTGGCGTGGATGTATTCGGTGGCAATAAGGCTGCACATAGCAACATGTCGCCGATAAAAGAGGCCATACGCTGGATTGATCAGGGCGGGGTGCTGGTGGTTTTCCCCGCCGGTGAAGTCGCCCACCTAAACTTGCGCCGTCGCACAGTGACCGATCCGGCCTGGCATCCCAGCATTGGACGTATTGTTCGCCGCAGCAATGTCCCGGTTCTTCCGATATTCTTTGAAGGCTGCAATGGCGCCGCTTTTCAGATTGCCGGTCTGCTTCATCCCCGCTTACGCACCGCGTTACTGCCACGTGAAATGATTAACAAATCCGGCCAAACTCTGCTGCTGCGTATTGGTGAAGTTATTAGTTCAAAGCGCCTGCGCACTTTCAAAAAAGACGCTGCTGCGATAACCGACTATCTGCGCCTGCGCACTGAAATGTTACAAAACGGTCAGTCTGATACATTAGATAAAGCTGAATCCTCCACATCGACAAAAACAGGTTGGCAACCTGTTGCAGCAGCCGAACCTGCCGCGGCGCTTGCCGCAGAGGTAGCCGCCCTGCCGGATAAGCAATGTCTGATTGAAAACGGCGAATTTGCCGTCTATTACGCTCGCTCTCGTCAAATCCCACGTCTGTTGAATGAAATTGCTCGTCTGCGTGAAATAACCTTTCGCGCCAATGGCGAAGGCACAGGTAAACCTCTGGATATCGATCTCTACGACAGTTATTACCTTCATTTATTTGTCTGGCGTCCCCAAACTCATGATGTGGTCGGCGCCTATCGTTTGGGTGAATCCGATGACATCCTTGCTCGCTTTGGTAAAAAGGGGCTGTACAGCCATTCACTGTTTCGTTACAAACGCAAAATGCTGAATACAATCAATCCAGCACTGGAACTGGGGCGCTCTTTTGTGCGTGAAGAATACCAGCGCAGCTTTGCGCCTCTAATGTTACTGTGGAAAGGCATTGGCCGTTATGTGGCGCAACATCCACAGTACCGCATACTGTTTGGTCCGGTTAGCATCAGCAACGACTACCAGAATCACTCGCAGCAATTATTAATAGAGTTTCTCAAAGTTAATCACTCCCTGCCCGATCTGGCGCGCATGGTGAAACCACGGCGTCCATTCCGCCGGCAAAAAAACATTATGAAACTTTGCCAGGACGCCGCCCGCCAGACCAGCAATCTGGATGATGTATCAGAACTGCTGGCGCAACTTGAACCAGACCGCAAAGGCGTGCCTGTTCTAATCAAACAATACCTTAAAATGGGAGGTCATCTACTGGCCTTCAATGTAGATCGGGATTTTAATAACGCGATTGATGGCTTAATCATGGTCGATCTATGTGAGACTGAACAGCGCGTACTACGGCGCTATATGGGGGACGCCACTGATGCCTTTTTGCAACATCATAGATCAAACATAATCTCTAATGCAGGTTAAACTAAAACCGATAGATTAATCGCTCGCCAGCGTATCCATCAGGTCGATCATGAATTCGGTTGATTCCTGATCCTGCATTTCCCAGCCGCTAAAACCGAGGCCTTTGATAATATCCTGACCCTTGTCATCGGCGGACATATTGGCAATCAAGTCACAGATCGCCGCATGTTTTTCTACAAGCCCCGGCCCGCTCATCAGGACATGCCGGATTAACTGGATCTTGCTTGAGGCGATTGGCCGCAATTTCTGCCGCACCATTTCGGAAAGATCATTAAAGGTGGCTTCCAGAAAGAAACCGATATCAGCATTGCCCTGCAACAGATCCTTGCCCACCAGCACATAGGTGTCGCGTAAATTTATCTGTGTATTGCTTTTATCCAGATTCGCCGGCTCCAGCATCATCATGCACATCAGGTGAACATGGGGATCATCGCTGGAAGCAATGCGCACTCCCGGTGTCAGCGACTCGACCTCCTCGATAGCGCTTTCGCTGCTAACCACAATCATGGCTTCATCGGATACCCCGGTCGGGCTGGCAATGGTTTGAAAGCCTTTTTCACGCACCAGCATCGCCGCATCAAACGGGTTGGCGTAAATCAGATCTATTTCATCGGCCTGAATCGCCTGATGCTGCGAAGCAAAATCGTTATACCATTCCAGATGAATGGCTTCGCCCAATGACTTCTGCAACCAGGTATTGAAAATATACCAGGCGGGCAGGCTTTGCGGGTTAAAGTCCGGGCTGATCGTAAATGTATATGGCATGGTTCTGACGCTCTCTTACAGGGTTTTATACAGGGCCTCGGCTTCTTCCACTTTTTGCCGCGAAGGTTTGCGTCGAATCGAACTGTAACCCATCAGCTTTCCATCACGAATATTCGGAATCACGGTGGCGAATACCCAATAGTAGCCGCCATCCTTGCGCAGGTTTTTGACATAGCCATGCCATTTCCCGCCTTCGGCAAGCGTATCCCATAAGCCTTTAAAGGCCACCGCCGGCATATCGGGGTGGCGCAAAATATGGTGCGGCGTATTAATCAATTCTTCTTCGGAATAACCGCACATATCCACAAACGACTGATTAACGTGAGTAATGATGCCTTTCGGATCGGTGCGTGAAACGATCAGCCGACCACTGGGCATTGGCGTTTCAATCTCGGTCGTATAAACGATGCGCTCACTGCCATCCGTAAATTTCAGCGTGGTCTCTTTATATTCACCGATAATGTCATCAGGATTCATGTCTTTCATGTTTGAATACCCGCGTAGAGAGTTTTAAAGTGTTTTCGCTATCGCTTCCGCGGCGCGTTTGACATCGAGAAAAATCAGTCCCAGTCGCGATTCCGGTTTGGCCAGCACCGCCACCACCGCTTCATCTCCGGCATGCGACATCAGCACATAACCGTTATCGCCTTTGATCAACACCTGTTCGAGCTGACCGCGCTCCAGTTCCTGCGCGGTGCGATCACCCAGTGAAAGCATGGCCGCCGCCATCGCGCCAACCCGATCCTCATCCATGTTTGCCGGCAACATGGCCGCCATCATCAGGCCGTCTGTCGAAATGACCGCTGAGGCTTCGATATCGGCGGAACTGCCGTTGAGGTCGCTTAAGATTGAATTAAGAAGATCTGCTCGCATCGTACTTCTCCGGTTTTGATTCAGGTTTTATAGGCTTCCGCCAGATTGTTAAACAGGGTGCGGCTCATGCCGGTTATGGCCAGAAACTTTTCCAGCTCTTCCGCCAGCGAAGAAGCCTGATAGGATTCCTGCATGACCATCAGTGAAAATCCCAGCGCGGCGTTGGTCGCCTCTAATACAGCCCGGGCGCGCGCCGGATCATCGGCATAAATATCAGTAACAAGTGCGATAAACGAATCCTGTATCAGACAAATGCCACCGGCCATGAACTCCACCGGTAAATTTACTTTGACATGCACATCGCCGACCTTGTACATGGCTTCCGTATAATTCACGTCACAGGGACCGCTTATCAGCCCTTCCAGCCAGTGATGATGAGTGCCTTTCAGCGCATCCAGCCGATCTTCAATATAGCTTCGCGTCTCCGGCATGGACTGCAAGGTCGCATAAAAATTTTCAGTGACTTCCGCCAGTCGCGGCAACATGTCCCGGCTTGCCTCTACCAGCGTCGCTTCGCGCTCAGGCGTATATTTTGAAAAGGCGCGCGCATAGATCATCAATTTATTAAAATCAGGTGTTTTCATTATTTTTCCTTATTCTCCGATCACGCCATTAACCAACATCGCTGCGCATCGGTGATACATTCGCATGACTCATGAGGTTGTAGCGTTTATTCAACACCCAGATGAGTTCGACAAACGCCAGCTGGTTAAGCTGGGGAACGCCTGACAGCGCCAGCACAAAATGCTGTTCACCCACATGCAGCGGCCAGAAGCCCAGCTTGCTGTTGCCCGCCGCATCGACAATCGACCAGGCTTCGGAATGCAGACTCATATTATTATTGAGCAGTCCCCTGTGCCGTTTATGCAGGGCCAGCAGATCCGCGCCAAGCGCGGAAAGCTCTTCCGCCGTTTCATGTGTATAGCCGTGTCGCGCCAGATAAAAACCATGATCATCGGCAAGCAGCGCCTTGCCGGAGCTTGAGACGGACGCCAGCAGGGAAGGCAGAATATCTTCCAGCGCGCCGGCCGGGGCGAAACGGGTTTCTTCTTCTCCCTGTATCCAGCCAAGATTTTGAATGCGATAAAGCAATTCCAGCACCTCATCCTGATTTTTCAGCCCGCTCCATTTGCAGGCCTGCGGAACGCTTAATAAGGGACTCTGCTCCGCCGACATCAGCGCAACCAGTAACTGCTTTGCCGGATCATCCGTCCGGCTGCCGGCGACATAAAACGCGCCTGCCGGGGTCGGTAGAACATAACTGCGATTGATGAGCTGGTAATCTGACATTTACGCCCCCAACCAGGGATCATGTGAATAGAGCAGGGCCTGCACCAGCGTCGCGACATCTTCCTGACAACGACCATCGACTTCAAATACCGGCAGCTTGTAATTCATCTTCGCCAGTTTCTGCTGGTAGTCTTCAAGTGAGGGAAGTGGATTCTCATCCATAAAACTAATTCCAACGACCACCTTATTAGTCGCAATAAAATCCTTGAAGGACTCAAGAAAAAATTTCAAATCCTGAAAAGGGTGGCTGCGCGTATTGTCCAGCAGCAGGATCAGACCCAGCCCGCCTTCGGTCAGGATGTCCCACATAAAATCAAAACGCTCCTGCCCGGGCGTGCCGTATAAATGAATGCGTTCACTCTCGCCCAGATTCATCACCCCATAATCCATGGCAACCGTCGTTGTCTGCTTTCGCTGCTGGGTCATATCGCTGGCCTGCTCATCCGTGGTCAGCGCCTGTTCGTCACTTAAGGCGCTGATCGCCGTTGTTTTACCTGCGCCGACCGGCCCGGTAAAAATAATTTTATAATGCTGTCTTTCCGTCATGGCCTGCATATCAACCCACCCTCTTCAACTTTTGCATAATCATGCCGAACAGTTTGCGATGCGGGTGCGCCTGTTGTTCCTTTTCAAGCGGGGCGGCGGTTGCCGCATTTTCTTTTGGCGTGACGATAAGATCCAGCGCGCATGCACCGGAATAAAAAGCAAACACATAACGTTGTGGAATGGCCAGCAGTTTAATCAGCAGGCTCAGGGACATCGGTTTGTCATGCAACAGGGCGGCGATCGAAAAAGCCCCCGGCGTTACATGCAGCCGAGTAAAGTTCGGCCAGTGTTTCAGGTAAACCGGAGTATTAATAGACACGCCATTTGGAATGCGTCCTCTTGATGTCCACAATGCAACATTCCATAACAAGGCATCGACAGACTCGGTACCCTGGCGTTTCAGAGCCAGCGCCTCCAGCTCTTTCGATTTTTCCGCATTCTGCCGGAACACTTTTATTTCCAGACAATACAATGGCGCGGTGCAGAGATAACTTAATTTTTTCTCATCCAGCGCGGTAATGACTTTATTGATACGTGGCAGCAGGGTAATCGTTTCAAGATCATTTTCAAATTTTATCGCGACAATAACAACCTGATTCTTTTGCTTCGCCAGCGCATTGGCTTCCTGTAGTTTTCCCTGTAATGATTCTTGCGGTGAATAATAAATATTTTTACGTTGTTCAGGATCGCCCAGGTCAATATCTTCCGCGCTGCCACAAAACTTTCTGTCTTTATTTTTTTCTGTCTGAAAATCAACAACCGGCGTAACCGGTGAAAGTTTTTGGTTTGATTTTTTTTCGATCTTTACTGAGGCCGCCCCTACTTTCGACATCGCCCGTGAATTCTTTCTACTCAGCTTTTCCCGTTTTTGTTTCTGCACCTCTCGAATAGCACCGAGCAGAGCCTCCATGTCAAACGGTTTTTTTACAAAAATATAGTCATCCTCTGCAGGCGCTTTCACGGATAAAATGATGATAG
>WFVC01000029.1 GCA_015491815.1 Gammaproteobacteria bacterium
ATATTTATGTTGGGCTTCAATGTGATTACAGTTGGGGGAAAGGTGATCTACGCAAAAACACTATAATTAAAGAAAAAAATAATGGCTGGGTTATTGAATCTAACCTAGATCATTCTGATGACATAAATGATCATCTAAATAATATCCTTGAACGTGTTGCTGGGTTAGCGAATAAAATTTCATCATTATCACAAAGAGTAAAAATACTAGTGTCATGTGCTATCTACGCAGATGATGTACCTTCTCTGTATTTTGACAAGGACACTGTAAAGAAGATTGCGGCTCTTGGTGCAGATTTTGATATTGATCTTTACTTGGAACAACCGGAATAAAAAGCGGAACAAACGGGGTCAGAGAACAATAGATTCTAATATAGATTGATTTATAGAAGTGAATACCCCGCCAACTAAAGGGGACGTAACAGCTAAAGGGGACGTAACTATTTAGCTGATGTAAAATAGTAAATCAATGGAATGATTGCACTAGAAAAGGAACTATGCCAAGGAAAGCACGCATACTGGTACCCAACTACCCGCATCATATCGTACAGCGCGGCCATAACCGCAAGGTGGTTTTTCTTGCTGGCGAAGATTATCAATTTTATCTTGAGAACCTGAAGGAATGGAAAACAAAGCTGGGTATAAAGGTGTATGCCTGGTGCCTGATGACCAATCATATTCATCTGATTATCGAGCCGGGTGATGATGCGCGTAGCATATCGGAGCTGATGAAACGATTAGCGGGTCGACAGGCCGCCTTTGTGAATAAGCAGGAGGGGCGTAGCGGTGCGTTGTGGGAGGGTCGTTTCAAAGCCAGTCCGATACAAAAGGATGCTTACCTGCTGCCCTGTTGCCGCTATATCGAGATGAATCCGGTGCGCGCCAGTATGGTGGCAGGTCCCCGGCAGTATCGTTGGTCAAGCTATCGGGAACGGGTCGGGTTGGTGAGTCGTGAATTGTTGGACAAGGATGCATGTTATCTGGCTTTGGCGGATACAGATGACCTGCGTATCAAGCGCTATCAAGCCTACTTAAAGCAGGACATATCGGACAGTGAAATTGAACTGTTACGCACGGCCTGGGCGCGTAATCAGCTGACGGGTAATCAACGTTTTGTTGACGAAATTGAGCTGCGAATGGGGGTGCGAGTTGAGCATCGTGGTCGGGGTAAGCCGAGTCGAAACAAGCAAGAGTAATTTATAGAAGTGTGCAATACGAATAATCGCAGATACAATACTGCGCGTTTTGTTCCTGCAAAAGAGTCCTGTGTTTTTTTGTAATTTCCCAAATTACAGTCAGGTGGTACAGCTACACAACGGGGAATGCCATGCCGCAAAATAATGACACATTCTCCTTTGTCTATTCCGCCGACCTTCGCTGCCTCGGCTGCCCTGCGTCCGTTCGGAAAGGCCCGTGATTAAATTTCATCCCGGCTCACTCCCTCAAATGGCGCTATGCCATCCCTCGCTACCGAGGACTATCGGCCCCCTCGTTCGCTCTCCTTGGCCGACAGCGGGATTCGGTGGCCACGGTGGACTGGAAGGGTGGCAAAGTGAGCGTGGAATATGCACCCCGAGGTAATATTCATAGTTCACCTGCTTGCAAAAGAAACGTTTCACGCTTGGAATATATAGCATAGTATTTGTATGGATTAACTTGGAGTACTGTTATTTTCTGGGAAATAACCAAGATTCTAACGTGCAAAAAAATAGCCCTGTTAATAACAGGGCAATAATCAACAGATTAATTGAACGCCTAGAATATTTACCCCGGTTTTTTTTATGGGGTTACCTGTCCCATTCTGGCTGCCAGTGCTGTTCTCTCAGTAATTGATCTGGCGCAACTAAACAGCGGTTCGATTATCTCCCCCCTTGATCTTCGTACAATAAATCATCATAATACAAACAAGAATGATTCGCATTTAGAAGTATGGAGCATACATTGATGAGAACCCCCTTCCTGAAAATCAGCCTTTTTAGCTTGGGATGCAGCCTGTTTAGCGCCCCGGTCTGGTCGGTAGAATACCCCATTGGCGTGCCGGAACAGCGCAATGGCATGGAAATCGCGGCGGTTTATTTACAGCCGGTGCGCATGGAACCGGCGGGCATGATGACGCCTTCAGAAAAATCCGATGTGCATCTCGAAGCCGATATCCGCGCGCTGGATATCAATGCCAACGGCTTTGCCGAAGGCGACTGGATCCCCTATCTGCATGTGAAATATGAAGTAACGAAAAAGGGTTCCAGTGAAAAAGTCAGTGGCGATTTCATGCCCATGATTGCCAACGACGGCCCGCACTATGGCGACAACGTCAAGCTTATGGGGCCGGGAAAATATCACGTCAAATATACGATTTATCCGCCGAATGCACCGGAAAACCCCTCCGGTAAACACTTCGGTCGGCATACGGATCGGCTCACCGGCGTGCGTCCCTGGTTCAAAACCTTTGTCGTGGAATATGACTTTATCTATGCCGGTATTGGCAAGCGGGGTGGATACTGATTTATGCGCGCTCGTACCGTCAATCCCATTATCGCCAGTCTGTTTGGTCTTGGTTTGTGCTTGCCGGTAGTCGCCGCCGAGCTGCCGACGGCGACGGAAAAGCGGCTGGAAGCATTGGAAAAGCGCATCGAGACGCTGGAATCAGAAAACGCTTTACTCAAGAAATCACTCGACGAGCCTTATATCAGTGATCGGGAACCGGAAATTTCCGCCCGTCTGAAGGCGGTCGAGTCGCAGGTGAACAGTTATCGTAAGGCCGCGCGCACGGTGGAAAGTCTGGACGGTATCGAGGCGGGCGTGGGTCTGACGATGGCCGCGCAGGGCGTTTCCGGCGCGCCCGCCGATGCGCAAAAGTCAGCCGAGCTGAACTATCGCGGCGATGTGACGGTGAGCCTGCCGGCGGGCAATATTGGCGCATCGGAAGGGTTTATTTTTACTCATTTTCGCATGGGCCAGGGGCTGGGACTGGAAAATCCCGGCGATGCGTTTTCTTCCTTTAACGCCACCAGTTTCCAGCGTCCCGGCACTGCTACGGCGGACAGTACGGTGTTGCTGGCGCAGGCCTGGTATCAGCTGAACGTGCCGCTGCCGCTGGGCGGCAATCCGGATCTTTCGCGTCAGCATCTGGAGCTGAATTTCGGCAAGATCGACCCTTTTATTTTCTTTGATCAAAATACCATTGCCGATGATGAAACCCGGGGCTTTATGAATCAGGCTTTCGTGCATAATCCGCTGCTCGACGTTGGCGGCGATATCGGCGTGGATGACTTTGGTTTCTCGCCCGGCATGCGTCTGGCCTGGGTGAATGATTACTACAAACCGCAGACCTATGGCCTGTCGATGGGCGTCTTCGGCGCCGGCAAGGGCGCCAGTTTTGAAGATTCGTTTTCTGATCCTTTTGTTATTATGCAGGCCGAAACAGGTCAGCGTTTTTTCGGCGGGCTGGAAGGCAATTACCGCGTATATTACTGGCGCAATGGCCGGGGTCAGGACTTTGATGGTATTGAAAACACCCATGCCGGCATCGGCCTGAGTCTGGATCAAAAAGTCGATGATTACACTACCCTGTTTGCCCGCGTTGGCTGGCAGACTCAGGGGCGGGTTAAATTCGATCGCACGCTGACCTTTGGTGCGGATTTCGGCGGCAGCTACTGGAGCCGGGGCGGCGATGCGATTGGCGTGGCGCTGGGCTGGTTATCGATCAGCGACGAATATAAAGCGGATTCAACCAGTCTGGTTGGCTTTAACGCCAGTGGTGCGGAACAAGTTGCCGAGCTTTATTATCGCTACCGCATCAACAGCCAGTTTGAACTCTCGCCTAACTTGCAGTACCTTCGCCGGCCCGGTGGTAATTCAGGCGCTTCCGCCATGACCGCCTACGGTCTGCGAGTCCAACTGAATTATTAATCAGGAAAACAGTATGACTAGAAAATATAAATCGGGATTGATCTTTCTTGCCAGTTTCGTGCTTTCTGTGAATGCATGGGCCGGCCTGCCCGCCTACAAATTAACGATCAAGGACGGTCGCTTTGAGCCGGAAACCATTACGGTGCCGGCGCGTACGCGTTTCAAAATTGTGATCACCAATGAGGGACCGGGACCGGAAGAATTTGAAAGCAAGGAGCTGCGCAAGGAATCGGTGATTGCCCCCGGCGTTACCCGTTCAGTTATTTTCGCCCCGTTGAAACCGGGACGTTATCGTTTCTTTGGCGAGTTTCATCCGGAAACGGCGCAGGGCCACCTTGTTGTTGAATAAAATTAATTAAGACGACGGAGAAGAATCATGGGCAGCACTGTATTTATCGTTTGGCGTGAAAGCATCGAAGCCATGCTGGTGATCGGTATTCTCTATACCTGGTTGAAAAATCAGGATGATGCCGGTAACGGCATGCATTTTCTCTGGGGTGGCGTGCTTGCCGGTGTGGCGCTGGCGATGGGGCTGGCCTTCGTAATGCTGGAAGTGCAAAGCGAGCTGGCGGGTGAGGCGCTGGAATATTTTCAGATCGCGATCATGCTGATTGCGGCAGGCCTGATCACCCAGATGGTGCTGTGGATGCGTCGTCACGGCCGCACGCTCAAGCGCGATCTGGAAACCGGTATGCAGCGCGCCCATGAGCAGGCCAACTGGTGGGGCATGGCTGCGCTGGCGGCGATTGCGGTGGGCCGCGAAGGCGCGGAAACCGTGATTTTCCTTTATGGCGCCGGGCTGGCGCAAAGCGCGGACACCCAGCTGCAATTTATCGCGGCGGCGCTGGGCGGCTTCGGGCTGGCCTTCGTGACCTTCTGGCTGCTGTCACAGGGGACGCGCTTTTTTTCATGGAAAGTATTTTTCCGTTTCAGCGAGATCCTGTTGCTGTTGCTGGCGGCCGCCCTGCTGGTCGATGGCGTGGATCGCATGATCGGTCTCGGCTGGTTGCCGACCCTGATCGATCCGGTCTGGGACAGCAGTTTTCTGCTGGATGACAGCACCCGCGTGGGCGGGGTGATTGCCGCCTTCACCGGCTATCGCGCCCATCCGGCATTAACCCTGTTGCTGATTTATGCCGCGTACTGGCTGGTGGTCAGCCTGCTGCTGCGGCGGCCAACGGGATTGAATTCCCACGCGGCTTGAAACGTCAATCCTGATTTTATCCGGAACAATGTATTATGAATGAAATTGCCGAAACGCTGCCCCTTCCCCGTCGCCCCTGGCTGCAACGTCTGGGCGATTTCATGCAGGCCAAACGCAGCCTGATTCAGGGTATTCAGTGGCTGGTGGTGATCTTTTATCTGACTCTGTTGATCTGGCCGGCGCTGTTGCCGTTGCCCAAAGATTATGTGCATTTCTATGAAAACCTGATCCTGTTTGCGCAGTTTATTTTCTGGGGGATCTGGTGGCCCTTCGTGATGCTCAGCATGATTTTAATCGGGCGCGTCTGGTGCGGGGTGTTCTGTCCGGAAGGCGCGTTAAGCGAATGGTCGAGCAAACATGGCATGGGCCGAACCATTCCGCACTGGATGCGCTGGGGCGGCTGGCCCTTTGTTGCGTTTGTGCTGACCACCGTTTACGGGCAACTGGTCAGCGTGTATGAATATCCGAAAGCGGCGCTGTTGATCCTGGGGGGCTCGACCATCGCGGCAATGGTTGTCGGCTTTATTTATGGACGCGGGAAGCGTGTCTGGTGTCGCCACCTGTGTCCGGCCAACGGGGTGTTCTCCCTGCTTTCACGGTTAGCGCCGGTGCATTTTCAGGTGGACAGGGAAGCCTGGAAGCAGGCGCCGCGTCGCACTCCGGCGGTTGATTGCGCGCCGCTTATCAATGTTCGGGCGATGACCGGCAACAGCGCCTGCCACATGTGTGGCCGTTGCAGCGGCTATCGCAATGCGGTGATGCTGGAAGCCCGCTCGCCGAATATCGAAATTGTTTCGATTGAAAAAAAGGATGCAAACCACTGGGATATCCTTCTGTTGCTGTTTGGCATGCTGGGCGTGGCCACCGGCGCTTTTCAATGGTCGGCTTCCCCCTGGTTTGTGCAAATGAAGCAGGCTATCGCCGAATGGCTGATCGAGCGGGACAGCTTCTGGATGCTGGACAGCAATGCCCCCTGGTGGGTGCTGACGCATTACCCCGAGACGAATGACGTTTTCAGCTGGCTGGACGGCGCGAGCATTTTACTTTATATCGGCGCGATGGCGCTGGTGATTGGCGGCCTGATAATGGCGGGACTCTGGCTGGCCGGACGCATCCTGAAAGAAGACAGCGCTATTCCCTGGCGGTTCGGTTATGCGCTGACTCCGCTGGCAGGCTTGAGCGTATTCCTTGGTTTGAGTGCGCTGACCTTAAGCATGCTCAAGGCGGAACACATCACGCTTGTCGGGATTGCGGAGTTGCGTATTCTGCTGCTGGTGATGGCCTATGTCTGGAGTGGTTTTCTGCTCTGGCGCATGATCATAAAAACCGAGATTGCTCGCGGGCGGCAGTTCGCGGCATGGACTGTGATTTTGGCCAGCGCCGCTCTGGTCGGGGCAAGCTGGATTACGATGTTTTTTGTCTGGTGACAGAAAAAACGCTTTTGGGATTATTTTGTTTAAACCTATTGTTTGTTTTGTTCGAGCATCCAGATAGCGGCTTCAAGCCGGTTGCGTAATTTGAGTTTGCGCAATAGATGTTTGACATGCACTTTAACTGTGCTCTCGACAATATTAAGTTCGCGGGCGATCAGCTTGTTACTCATACCTTTCGCTATTAACTGAAGAATTTCATCTTCGCGACCGGTGAGTTTTACTGTTTTACGTGATTCCTCCTGTAGTCCCCGGACAACCAGATCAGAGACTTTGTCGCTAAGAATGATTTGTCCGTTGACGACCTGATGCAGTCTTGTCAGCATATCTTCCGGCTCCATATCCTTAAGCAGATAACCATCAGCGCCTGCGCGCAGGGTGGCGACGACGTCTTTTTCATTATCCGAAACAGTGAGAATAACCACGCGACTGTCCAGCTCGGCGGCTTTGATGGCTTTCAGCGTTTGCAGGCCATCCATTATCTCCATGTTCAAATCAAGCAGAATAATATCCGGCTTGAGTGACAGCGCCAGTTCCAGTCCTTCGGTGCCGTTGGAGGCTTCGGCGATAAGCTTGAAAGATTGATCCATACTGACAAGGTCGCTAATGCCTCGGCGCAATAGTGGGTGGTCATCAATAATAAGGATAGAGTGAGTATTGCTTTTATTCATGCTAGAGATTAACCGGCGTGGTGGGGGTGCTCGGGGTGAAAACCAGCTTAACCAGTGTTCCTCCCCCGGCGTTATTTTTTATTGTCAGTTTACCATTCATACTGCGGGTGCGTTCATTCATAATCGCCAGTCCATAGTGATGCGGCTGTGACTGAAGTTTGTCGATGCCAACGCCATCATCTTCGATATGGATCTGGATATCGCCCTGTGAGTTGTATTGTAACAATACTATTGCATTTTGTGCATGAGCATGATGAATAACATTGGACAGGGCTTCACGAATTAATTGCAGAACATGGATTTCTTCATTCGGGGTTAGATCGAAGTAAGGCAGGCGATTATCACACTGGATATGCGTGTCGCTGCGGTCATTAAATTCTTCTACGGTTTTCTCCAGCGCTTCGTTAAAAGTCTCCCCCTCAAGTTTAAGGCGAAAGGTAGTGAGCAGTTCGCGCAGTTCACGGTAGGCGCTGTTCAGGCCCAGACGCAGTTCGGTAATAATTTTTTCTGCACTGGATTTATTTTCCGGTTTCTTTAATTCCGCCTGTAACAGGCTGACCTGTATTTTCATATAGGTCAGGGACTGGGCGAGTGAGTCGTGAAGTTCACGGGCAATCACGCTGCGTTCTTCTATCAATTCCAGACGTCGGTTTTCAGCCGCCTGCTGCGAATTGTTGATAGTCATACCGATATGTCCAGCAATGGTTTCCAACAGTTGTATTTGCCATGTTTCCACCGTTTTTCCGCTATGCGGCGCCATTAATAACACGCCATAGCGTTGAGTTTTGTCTCTGATGGGAATCGTGATAATTTTTCTATCCAGATCAAAATCCATAAACCGGGTTTCATCTGTTTGTAAACACCGGCTGCAGCCATTTTTGTCACATAATTGTTCTTTACAGATAGCCTGATCCAGGGTCGAAGCCAGCATGGCGGCGGATTTATTTATCTGATTGCTCAGGCAAATAGCGCCGCAATGCATGTCGGATAATTGCTCGATGTCCTGTAACAATTGAGGGTAGGCTTCATGCGGGGTGGCGGCGAGGTTAAGATGTCTGACGGTTCTATAAAGCAATTCCAGTGAACAGTTGCTGCGTTCAAGATCCCTTGTTTTCTGCTGAACGCGATCTTCCAGTTCAGCATAAATATGAGACAGATCCTCCGCCATAGAGTTGAACGCCTGTCCCAGTTGTCCCAGCTCATCTTCTCCGGTGTACTGTGTGCGAAAGCTGAAATCCCGTTGTCGAGTGCGCTCGGCGCCAGTCAGTAATTGTTGCAGTGGTAGGCGAATGTGTTGTTTGACCAGGAACAGACCGGCCAACGCCAGCAGAACAGTAAGAGTCAGCGTGATGACCTGATAAATACGCAGATCTCGAATATTGCTCTCGGCATCGTCCTCAAGCAGTGAAACAAGATAGTCAATATTATTAACAAAATCGCTAACCAGAGAAAAATATTGGGCGCGCAGATTAGTGACCGCATCTTCACTGATGGAGAAATCCTGACTGTCTTCAGACTGAAAGCCAAGCAGGCCATCAAGATAGATGTCAAACAGAGGTCGGATCTCCTCATGCCACTGATATTCAATTCGTTCGTAGGCCTGTCGCAGGGGATGTTGCTGATCATCGGGAAGCACATCGGTGAGCGCCGGACTGTGCAAGTGTTGTTCAAACTCATCTATAAGGGCATAGGTGTTCCGCCAGTGTTCTTTAATATCAATCGCATCGTAAACCATACTGCTGGCGATTCGATAGGAACGCATGCGCAGGGCGCCGGATTCATTGATGGCGGTTGCCTCGCCCTGCATGGTGTCGGCAATAAACAGGGAGACAGCCATGCTTGCAAAGGCAAGTAGAGTAATGGCGGCCATAACCGAACCGAGATTGAACAGCAGTGAATGACGAAGACGCAGAGGCATAAAGCATTGTATCCGCCCCCAGCTTTTTCTAAAACCAGGGAGGCAGATTTTTATCATTTTGGCGTCAGGAAAGCGCTACCACCAAAAAGTCATAAACGTCATGGCGGAAATGAACAATCTCAAAAAAATATGAATAAACTTATTATTTACAACAACTTAACATAAGTTTGAATACTACCACCAAGGGAGTACTCAGGGGGGTGATCAATATTTTTAACGCAAAAAGCAGTTAGACAATAGTCGTAAACGCTTGCTATAACATGAGTCGAAATAAAATTGTGTGCTGTCGATACTGGCGCTAATTCGTTTGGCGTCAGATCAAACTGGCCGGAACAACTATAAATTTATGAGGGTAAATATATGAGACGCCATCAACAAATTGCCAGTAGGGTAGTGGGTCTGGCCCTGTTGGCAATTGGCTCTGCGGGGCATGCGAGCGCAAATGAAGTCACGCAGGGGAAACAGCTGTTTGAACAAAATTGCCAGGTCTGTCATCAGGCCGATGCGATTGGTAAGCCGGGGTTTGCGCCATCATTGACGAATAAAGAACTACTGAGTATCGGTTCAGACAAATTCTTTATGTCCACCATTCGCGATGGCCGAACCGGTACGGGCATGCCGCCCTTTGCTCATCTGGGCAAGAAAAAAATAAAAGCCATTGTGGCTTTTCTACGCAGCCATGAAAAGCTGCCTAACCGTTCAAAAGAAGTGGATGCGCAGCCGGAAAGTTTCGGCGATGCGCGCAAGGGTGAACTCTGGTTCAATGAGATCTGTGTCGCCTGCCACGGTGATCGGGGTGAAGGCTATGGCGCCGGTGTTGTCGGCACCGCGATTGGCAAGGCCGGCTTTCTAAACAAGGTGTCCGATGGCTTTATTCGTGAAACGATTAAGAATGGCCGTTCCAATACGCGCATGCGCGGCTTCTCCGGTTCGGGTGGACTGGCGAATCTGCGTGATTCGGAAATTGAAGATATCATTGCCTACCTCCGAACTCTTGGCGGTAAGAGCAACAGGGCGCGTTAAGCGGATATTCATTACAGATATAATTAATTACATGGGAATGAACAACTATGAAACGCATTAAAGATATTTCCCGACGTGACTTTATTAAAAACAGCACGTTCATCACAGGCTCAGCCGCAGGCGCCGGACTCTTTGTCGGTAATAACCCGGAACTGGAAGCGGCAACGTCTTCTTCAGATTCATCCTCTACAAAACGCACAACGGCATTGGCGCAATGCCCTTATTGCGGCGTGGGCTGCGGTACGGTTATTGTCTCGGAAAATGGAAAAATTGTTTCCATGCGCCCGGACAAGGATCATCCGACCAACTATGGTCTGCAGTGCATCAAGGGTCTGACCGCCGCCGAGCCTATCTACGTGGATCGCATGGAAGGGGACTCCTATGTGCGCAAGGATGTCTGGGAAGAATGGAACAAACCCGGTCATGGCGATATCGAATACACCAGCAAAACCAAGAATGCCTTTGACGAAGATCTTTTTGTTCGGGTGCCATACAAAAAAGCGTCAGAAATGGTGGCGCACAAGGTTGCGCATTTTGCGAAGAAATATGGCGGCAACTCGATTGCCCTGTATGGTTCCGGTCAGTTGACCATGGAAGGCCAGTATCTCGAAAACCTGTTCATGAAAGGGGTGCTGGGTTCCAATACTATCGAAGCGAATGCGCGTATGTGTATGACTTCGGCGGTGACCGGCTATTTTGCGACCCTGGGTTCAGATACCCCGCCATTGGCCTATGAAGATCTGGAGCTGTCGGATATGGTCATGCACTTTGGCCACAATGCCCGTGAGTCCCATCCGATCATTTACTGGCGCATTGCAGATCACAAAAAGAAAACCGATATTCCAACCGTGATCGTTGACCCGCGCTGGACAGGCTCCAGTCAGGGGTATGCGGATATCAATCCCAAAAACCATGTGCATGTGCCGATTATGAACGGCGACATTAGTTTCCTGAACTCACTGGCGCATGTGCTGTTAAAAGATCATGATGATGTTATCGATTGGGATTTCCTCAAAGCGCATGTTACCGGCTGGAAAGAGTATATTTCCGAAGTCAAAAAGAACTACAGTCCTGAGCAGGTTCAGGATCGCATGGGCAGTGACAAGGTTACGCCGGAAATGATTCGCCATGTTGCCGGTCTGTTTGCCGATGCAACCCGTAAGCGCCTGAAGCGCAGCAAGATGGAGCACAAAGGCGACGGGCATGGCGGCGTTATTATCATGTGGGGAATTGGTTATAACCAGCATATTCACGGACAGCATAATGTTATTTCCATCATCAACCTGCTGACCCTGACCGGTAATCTGGCCAAGCCGGGTTGTGGACCGTTCTCAATGACCGGTCAGCCGAATGCTATGGGCGAACGCTTTACCGGTGGCCTGACCGGACGTCTGCCATTTAATATGCCGTTGAAAAACGCCAAACATCGCAAACACATGGCCAAGCAATGGGGTGTGCCGGAGAAAAATCTGATCCATGCCATGAATTCAGATAATCGTGGTATGGCGATTGGCATGATGGAACGCGCCAACAAGGGTGAAGTGAAGGCGATGTTCCTGGTTTATGCGACCCATATCGACCTGCCGGATCAGCATAATTTGGTGCGCCCGGGATTGATGAAATCCTTCAATGTGGTGCAGGAAATTTATCGGCATGCGCCGAATAATCTGTTTGCTGATGTGATTTTCCCGGCGGCGACCTGGGGTGAAGTGGACGGTGTTTATATCAGTTCAGAACGCCGCATCAATATCTGTCAGGCCGGTGGCACGCCGCCTCCGGGATGTCTGCCGGATATGGACATGGTGATCGATAAGGGTAAGGAGATCGCCCATTTGTTAGGACTGGATGGCGACAAGATTTTCCCCTGGGGTAAGAATGATAAAGGCTTCTATGATGCTGAACAGGTGTTCCGCTCGGTAGTCGAGGCTTCGGCGGGTAGTGACACCGATCTTACCGGTATGTTGGAAGTTGAAAAGATTGATGGCACTGGCCTGTATCAGCAGTTGATCGATCATCGCGGCATTCAGTGGCCGGCGCCGACCTATACGATTGCCAAGGCCGGTGGCGCCAAACGCCGTTACATGAATCAGGAAGGCGTCTGGAAGTCCAAACCCTATGGTTATTTCCGCACCAAAGATGGCAAAGTGCACATGAAACTGTGTAAGCAGGATTACAGCCAGCGCAAGGAGATCACCAATAAGTTAATGCAGTTCGGTGTCAAGAAAGACTTTTATGTCATTGACAATATTGATCTTATCAAGAAAGCGCGCGACATGGCGCTTACCCCGGATTTACCGGATGAGAAGCACCGGGGTAAAAAGTGGCAGGATATTCCGAAAGATAAATATCCCTACTGGCTGGGACTGGGTGTGGTCTATGAACACTTCCATACCGCCAAATCCAACCGCAGTCCAACGACCCGTCGCCTGGTGCCGGAACAGTATGTGGAAATGCATCCGGATGATGCCGCCGCGCTGGGTATCAAGGATGGCGATCAGGTTCGCCTGATTACCCGTCGGGGACACTATCAGGCGCGTGCTCAGGTCGGCACCAATAGTATCGTCCGTCCGGCGCGCAACTCGGTTCCACCGGGGTATCTGTTTAGCCCCTGGAACCTGTCAGTTGCCGACAGCGCGGATCCGAAAAAGAACAAATGGCTGGTTAATGGGGTTTCCAACCGCGCCTTTGATCCGGTCTCTGGACAGGTGGACTTCAAAAAGCTGGCCTGTCGTATCGAGAAGGTATGATTAACAGGTTCTTTGTTCCTGACAGTAGGTAGCACCTTTATGCGGTACACCGGCTTTCGGTGTGCCGCATTTTTCAGTTATAGTAGTTTTAAATGAAAAGACGCCATTTTTTAAAAGAACTTGTTGCCGGCGCAGTGGCAAGCTCTGTATTGAAGTCCTCTCTGGCGGAAGCCGCCTTCTCAGCACAAACTGCTCAACGCTATTTACGTCCCCCCGGCGCGCTGGCCGAGGAAGAGTTTGAAAGTCGTTGTATCCGCTGTGGTCAGTGTGGCGAAATATGCCCGAATCGTTGTATCGAATATTTCGATCTTGAAAACGGCATAGATTCACTGAATACGCCCTTTATTGTTCCCCGCACCAAGGCCTGCATTTTATGTATGAAATGTGGACAGGTCTGCCCGACGGGCGCGTTAAAACCACTTGAACGTACGGCGAATGATATTCTGACGCATGTGCGAATGGGACGGGCAAGGGTGGAGGAAAGTCTGTGCCTGTCCTTTCAGGGCAAAACTTGCGGGGTCTGTTATCGCGCCTGTCCGCTGCAGGATGTGGCTATCAGGGTCGGCCTGCTGGAGCAGCCGCATGTCCTCGATGGTTGCGTTGGCTGTGGTTTGTGTGAACGATCCTGCATTCAATTACCGCAGGCCATAAAGATTATTCCCAATCATATAATTAAGGCGACGGCATCATGAGCGCAATACGGAAGCCATTTTTTCTCTGGCGGCATCTCAATAAATTACGCTGGCTGGTATTGAGTCTGATTTTTATGATGCTGGTGTTTTTACCCTTTGTGCATGTCTATCAGACTTACGTTGCCTCATTTTCCTATGACCTGCTCTCTGAAAATGAAAAAGAACTGTTTGATATCATGGCGGCGCTAACGTCACCATTGACGGATAATCCTGCCGATGATCTGGATGCGATCAAGGGCAACACCTGGTCGGGTAATTTTTTCGGTTATCAGATTTCTGATCCGCTGGCGGTGGTCGGGCAGGTGGCGGCGGGTCTCTCGGTTTACTGGCCCTTTGTCCTGACTGCGTTATTGCCGGTAATTTTTACGCTTTTGTTTGGGCGTTTTTTCTGTGGCTGGATTTGCCCGGCGACATTTTTATATGAACTCAACACGATTGTTTCATTATCACTGCAGCGCGCCGGCATCAAGGTGGGCCAGCGTCGTTTTGATCGACGGCTAAAATATCTGGTGCTGGTCATCGGCCTGATTATTTCGGCCATCAGTGGATCGGTGCTTATCTCGGTTATTTACCCGCCGGCGATTATCGGCCGCGAACTGTATTTTGGTATCGCCCTTGGCGGCGTGGGCGCGGGACTGGTGTTTTTTGTTCTGACCCTGTTGTTTGATCTGTTTGTTTCACGCCGGGGGTTTTGCCGCTATGTCTGCCCCGGTGGCGCGCTCTATTCTCTGCTTGGTCGATTCAGACTTTTCCGTATTCGACGCATTGTAGAAAATTGCAATGACTGCGCGAAATGCAATGCGGTTTGCGAGTTTGCACTGGATCCTCTGCACGATGATTTCGGTCAGGAATGCAATAATTGCACGGCCTGTATTGCGGTTTGTCCCACTGATGCGATGACCTTTGTGATCCGGCCAGTGGATGAGCCGAATCAGGGACCGGGCCATCTGGGGAAAAAATACAAACGTCAGCAACAGCAAAAAGGATAGCAATATGCGTCGGCGTTCTTTTTTACAGAGGTTGATTGTTAGCGCCGGCATGCTGGGCGCGGCGATCCTGCCCTATGGTTTGGCGCGTCTGTTGAGTCCTGCTGTCGCCAGTGATTTTTCCCGCCATTTGCGTCCACCCGGTTCCCTGAAAAATGACGAGGATTTTATCGCCGCCTGTATCGGTTGTGGTCTGTGTGGTGAGATATGTCCGCCGAAGTGTATTTTGTTCGATAAACGCGAAGGGGGTAATCAGCTCAATACGCCCTATATCAATCCGGAAGTCAAAGCCTGTACGCTTTGCGCTAAATGCATGGACGTCTGTCCGACGGAAGCCATTACCCATTTAGAACGCAATGAGATTAAGATGGGCATCGCCCAGATCGATCGCAGCGCCTGTTATCCCTGGGTTGATCGCGGTGTGTGTGGCGCCTGTGTGGCCATTTGTCCACTGGGGGAAAAAGCCATTACCTTTGAGTTTGCCAATATGTATCGTCCGGTGGTTATCGAAAAAGGTTGTGTCGGTTGTGGCCTGTGCGTAGAGATCTGCCCGCATCCCAGCCTGCCAATCAGAATTGTTGAACCGTCGATGGGCACAGTGGTAAAACACGCCATTAGTTAAAGATCTGATATTAATATTGTAATACGCAATTTATATCTTATGAAAAATGTAAAAATAATTTCCGTCTCAGGTCGAGTAACCATTCTGTTGCTCAGTTTAATATTGTCGGCTAATGCTTTTGCTCATCATGTGCTTGGCCGGCCGGCCTACAGCTTGAATGAAGATTCAAACACGCCACCGAGCATGGAAGTGGAAACACAGATTGGAAACTACTTCGTTACCTATATGATTTTTCCCGCCTTTCCCCGGCCCGGAGAAAAAGGCCGGATTAATATTTACGCTTCCAGAATTGATAATGGCGATACGCTGTCTGTCCCCGTAACATTCATGGTGCGCAATGACGGCTGGTTTACAGACAGCGCGGAAGAGACGTTGGGTACGCAGGAAGTCTATGATGGCGTTTACCGGCAGGGTTTCGTGTTTAAGGAAAAGGGTAGTTATATCATAACCGCAAAATTTGAAGCCGATGGTGAACCTTATATTATCGACTTTCCTCTGCAAATCGGCGAGAGCACCTCGATGCTGCCAATCGGCATTGCTCTGGGGAGTATCGTATTAATTTTGGCCGGGGTGAATATTCTGCAACGCAAACGTCTAATGCGTGAAAAAATACGTGAGGTTCGGGATAGCTCATGATTATGACGCACCCCGGTTTGCCCGAACTCTGGGGCTATCTGGTCTGGGGATTTATGCTGTCGCTTGGCGTCTGGTCATTGTTTGCCGCTACTCCCGCTGAGCGGCCGCGCCGAACCCTGAATCTGAAAACCTTCCGGCTGACCCGGCCGGTGTTGCAGTTACTGCTTTATTCGCGCTGGCCTTTGCAATTATTGAAAATCATAGTCGTGGCGATTTTTTTGCTGGTCATTGTCGCCGGACTTTATGGAACCCCGATTGCGGAAAGAAATCTGGCTACCGTGCTGACCTGGAATATCTGGTGGGCGGGCTTGATTGTCTCGGTTTTTTTCATCGGTTCAGCGTGGTGCGCAGTCTGCCCCTGGGATACGCTGGCAAGCTGGATGGTCAGGCCGCGCCTGTGGCTGGGCAAAATACATTTTAAAATTAGCAATAGTCTTGATCTGAAAGTCCCGCGTTACTTACGCAACGTCTGGCCGGCATTGCTGATGTTTGTCGGCCTGACCTGGCTGGAGCTGGGTATCGGCGTGACTACCAGTCCCTATGCAACGGCTCTGTTATCCCTGTTGATGGTGGTGCTGGCGACACTGGGCATGGCCCTGTTCAGAAACAAGGCGTTTTGCCGTTTTGTCTGCCCGGTGGGGCGGACGATAGGTTTTTATTCACAACTGGCGCCGGTGGAACTACGACCGATTGACACCGAACTTTGCGCCCGTTGCACCACGCTGGAATGCTACAACGGCACGGATAAAATCGATCCCTGTCCGACCCAACTGGTGATGGGAAGCCTGAGCCAGAATACCTATTGCACCTCCTGCGGAAATTGCGCACGTAGTTGTCCGCAACAGAATGTTTCATGGCGTCTGCGTCCTCCGAGTCAGGAGGCGATTGCCGATGCGCGCCCGCACTGGGACGAAGCCTGGTTTATGCTTGGATTGCTCGCCATGACTACGTTTCACGGCCTGACCATGATGCCGTTCTGGGAACAATGGATGACGGCCTTTGCACAGATGATTGGCGATTCGGGTCAGTTGTTGATGAGTTTTTCGGTGGGGCTGTTTGTCAGCATGCTTCTGCCCGCCTTATTGTACGCGCTGAGCGTTTTTATGCTTCAGCATTTCAATGCGAATAAAAAAGATTTTCGATCGCTGTTTATCGGACTGGTGTTTGTCTCCTTGCCGCTGGCTTTTGCCTATCATCTTGCGCACAATCTTAACCATCTGGTGCGAGAGGGCGCCGGTTTGCTCGGCATGTTTAAGAATCCACTGGGAATCGGGCTTGAGCCACTGAGTATGGCGGAGAAACATCAGCGGCATTTTGAAATGCTGATCTCACAGGATGCCCTGTTTGCGATACAGGGGCTGTTAATGATGTTTGGCTTCTGGCTGGCGATAAAAGTTCTGCGTCATCGCGGTCAGCGTTTGCTACCCGAGGCGGGTTGGCGCATGTTGCCGATGCTGCTATTTATTTTTTTAATTAACGGTTTTAATCTGTGGTTGCTGATGCAGCCTATGATTATGAGAATGTAAGGGACGCTGAATGGATCGTAGAGAATTTTTCAGACGCAGCGCCAATAAAGTCGCAAAGAAAGTCACCGTGCATGTTAATGATAAGGTAGAGAAGAATGCCGCGCACTGGATACGTCCTCCTTTTGCGATGGATGAATTAAATTTTCTGCTGGCTTGCACCCGCTGTAAAGGCTGCATCGAAGCCTGTCGCTATGATGTTATTTTTCCCTTGCCCGCAAGGCGGGGAGCGCAGGTGGTTTCGACGCCGGTGCTGGATCTGTTAAATAAGGCCTGTCATCTGTGTGAGGACTGGCCCTGTGTACAGGCCTGTGAAACCGGCGCGTTGAAATTACCGGTGAAAGAAATTGACGATGATTCAGAACCGGAAGCTCAAGCGCGCGTGCTGCCAAAGCTTGCCCGTGTTTCAATCGATGAAAAAAATTGTCTGCCATATTCCGGGCCGGAATGCGGCGCCTGTCAGGGGAGTTGCCCGGTTCCCGACGCCCTGATCTGGGAAGGTGAAAAACCGTTCATCAATGAAGCGAACTGCAGCGGTTGCGGCTTATGCCGTGAGGCCTGCATATTTGATCCTAAAGCGATTCGGATACAATCGAAACACGCATCCTGATTTCATCCTTTTGGGTTGCGCTGTTTGAGTCGAAAAGATGCGGCTGAAGCCGCACCTGCAGGTGATATCAATCCCAGTCCTCATTATCTTGTTCCGGCATATCAGGATGACAGCGCTGGCAGGGAATATTTTTCTCACTGTAGTAATCATGGTCATCGTCATCACCACCCCGGTAGGGTTCGTAGTCATCGGGTAGGTGGTGGGCAATCCCTTTGTGGCAGTCGATACAGGTTTTGCCGCGCTGTTGTGACAGACTGTGTATGGTGCGGCTGCGACTTTGTTGACGCTCCATATTCATGGCGCTGAAATTATGACAGTTGCGGCATTCCCTTGAATCCGTGTCTTTCATGGTTTCCCAGACATGACTGGCCAGTTCCAGTCGTTTAGCCTGAAATTTTTCCGGCGTATCAATCGAGCCCAATACCTTATGCATCAGCTCATTGGTGGCCTGAATTTTTCGTAACAATTTGTGTTTCCATTCGCGCGGGACATGACAGTCCGGGCAGGTGGCGCGAACACCGGTGCGATTACTGTAATGAATGGTGTGGCGATATTCCTGATAGACGTTTTCTTTCATTTCATGACAGGTAATGCAGAAATCCATATTATTGGTTTCTTCCATCGCGGTATTGAATGCGCCCCAGAATATAATGCCGAGAATGAAAACAGCAAAAAGGAAAAGTAGTAGATAGATGCTGCTGAGGTGTCTTATCGTGTGCTGCAGGCGTTGTAAAAGATCAGGTTTCTGAGATTTTTTATCTGACATAACGGGATTAAAAATTCGAATAATTCGTTATTATATCAGTACTAACAGATTAAGAGAATCTAATGCAGCGGACATGAACAAAGCAAAATGTAAAAGTTTTTTTAAGGAAACTCTGATTAATTCCGTTCACCCTGAGCTTGTCGAAGGGTGAACCATATAACATTATGATTTTACATGCTTAGCGTTCATGGTTTGACCCTTCGTCAGGCTCAGGACTTCACCACGAACGACGGAATTAATCAGAGCTTTCTTAAATTATTGTGAGAATTTCATGAACTGGTTTTTGTCTGACAGGTCGGGCAAATATAGCCCATTTTTCCGGCATAGTTTCCTTTTACAATCGTAGTCTCGCAGCGGTAACAGGGCAGGCCGTCACGACGATAGACATGGAAGCGGTAATCTTCAAATTTTACTCCCTGTTTATGCAAACCTCTCGCCCGCGTTATCAGATTGGTAATTCCACCTGTTTTATAGCTTTGCCTGATCAGTTTAAGACAGTTCTTTGCCAGACGCTGGCGCTGTGATTTTTCAAGATCGACAAGTCGCGCACAGGGATGTATCCGGCTGATATGCAGGGCTTCACAGCATAGATAGTTTCCCATACCGGAAATAAAACGCTGATCCTGTAATAGTCCCATCAGCTGGCGGCGCTGAAACTGCGGATCTTCGAAACGTAAAACAAGATTCTCAGGGCGGGTATCCTCGGCCAGCAATTCCGGGCCCAGTTTTTTCAGGTAAGGATGCTGGTCGAGATGGGCGCTTCTTATGACTTCAATGTCTGAGGCGCTGTAAAGCAGCGCCATTGTATCCCGGGTATGGATCGCCAGGCGCAAAGAACGACTGCTGGATGGGTAGTCTCCGTCGGGTGTTATCTGCCAACGCCCGTAAAGCTGGTTATGGCTGTAGATTGTCAGGCCGTTATCAAACTCCGTTAAGACGGCCTTACTGCGGGAACGGACCGATATAATTTTTGCCGCCAGCAGTTTTTTTTCAAAGCGCTTCAGATGACTGAAGGCGAAATAAATCCGGCTGACTTTAGCGCCTGTGAGGGCGGCGTTAAGCGCATCCGCCGCGCGTTTTATTTCCGGACCTTCGGGCATACCTCTGTTTCACTCCTGCAGGCTGCGGCTGGCAATTTCATAGACGTCTTTTGATAGCCCCGGGTGTTGGCTGATGCGTTCAAGCTGTTCGCGCATAAGATCCTGACGCGCCGCATCGAAGCGCCGCCAGCGACTCAGGCTTTGCACCATGCGGGCGGCAATTTGCGGATTGAGTTCATCCAGCACCAACACCTGTTCGGCAAGAAAACGATAACTACTGCCATCAACCCGGTGAAAGTTGACCGGGTTTGCGGCGCAGAAGCGGCCAATCAGGCTGCGCACAAGGTTTGGGTTTTTAATCGAGAAAGCCGGGTGCTGCATAAGTTCCTGCACCTTGTTCAGCGTATCCGCCGAACTGGAGGTGGCCTGAATGGAAAACCATTTTTCAACCACCTGCCGATCATGTTTCCATTTGTCATAAAACGCATCCAGCGCCGGTTGGCGTTGAGGAATATCATGCTGGCTGAGAATAGACAGAGCGGCGAGCATATCGGTCATATTATTCGCCTGTTCGAACTGCTGCAGGCAATGCTGCTGATACTGGGGGTTGTCCAGTTCCAGAAAATAACTCAAACAGAGATTCTTCAGGCTGCGCCGGGCCATGTCGGTTGCGTTGAACTGATAATCAACGCATATATTATTTTCTTCATAAATTTTCAACCAGTCTTTTTCCAGCGCCTCCGCCAGTTGTCGACGCATGAACTGGCGCACGGCGTGAATCGCATCAACATCGACGACCGCGCATTGATCGGCAAGATAGGATTCGGACGGCAGGCTTAATGCCTGTGCGATGAGCGCTTTATCCAGCGCCGCATTATTTAATGTTGAGCGGCAGGCATCGATGAACAGGGCAGGCAAATGTAAGTGTCTGTCCGCCTGGTAGTCCTCGACAAGATCAAGCATGATCTTGATAGCCAGCGTCTGCCCGGCATCCCAGCGATTGAACTCATCGCTGTCGTGGGCAAACAGAAAGGCCAGCTCGTCATTATCATGCGGCAGCGAGATTTTAACCGGCGCGGAAAATCCGCGCCCCAGCGAAAGCACGGGTTTTTCCGGAATGCCGGTAAAGATCCAGCTTTGTTCGGCGTCATTGAGCGATAACATTCTGGAAAAAGATGCCTCTGTCGTTGTTTCATTTTCCAGCCTCAGTGGCAGCGCATGACCCTGCCTGTCCAGCAGGCCCATTGCCAGTGGAATGTGAAACGGCTGTTTATCCGTTTGTCCCGGGGTTGGCGGGCAGGACTGGCGAATGCTTAAGGTATAGCGTTGGTTCTGTTGGTCATAGCTTTCATTCACACTGAGCTCAGGCGTGCCGGCCTGTGAATACCAGTTCCTGAACTGGCTTAGATCAATATTATTGGCGTCTTCCATCGCGCGCACAAAATCATCGGTGGTGACCGCCTGACCGTCGTGGCGCTCAAAATAAAGATCCGTGCCTTTCCGGAATCCGTCTCGACCGAGAATATTACACAGCATGCGCACCACTTCCGCGCCCTTGTTATAAACGGTAACGGTATAGAAGTTGCTGATCTCAATATAATGATCCGGGCGGATGGGGTGGGCCATGGGACCGGCGTCTTCAGCAAACTGGTGGGCGCGCAATACGTTGACATCGTCGATGCGTTGCACGGCGCGGGAATTGAGATCGGCGGAAAATTCCTGATCCCGGAATACCGTAAAGCCTTCTTTTAAACTGAGCTGGAACCAGTCACGGCAGGTGACGCGATTGCCCGACCAGTTGTGAAAATATTCATGGGCGATGATGCTTTGAATCCGGTAGTAATCTTGATCCGTCGCCGTTTGCGGACTGGCGAGCACGCAGGAGGAATTAAAAATATTCAGTCCCTTGTTTTCCATGGCTCCCATATTAAAATCATTGACCGCTACCACCATGTAAATATCCAGATCATATTCCCGTCCATAGGTGTCCTCGTCCCACTTCATCGCCTGTTTCAGTGAGTTCAGCGCGTGATCGCATTTGTGAATATTTTCAGCTTCGGTGAACAGTTGCAATTTTATGTCACGCCCGCTCATGCTGGTGAAGCGATCTTCCTGACAGGCCAGATCGCCGGCCACCAGCGCAAACAGATAACTGGGTTTGAGACTGGGATCCTGCCAGCTCACCCAGTGGCGTCCATCGTCCAGATCCCCGCTGTCAATTTTATTGCCGTTGGAAAGCAGGATGGGATATTTATTTTTATCGGCGCGGATGGTGACTTTAAAGCGGGACATGACGTCCGGCCGATCAGGAAAAAAGGTGATCCGGCGAAAGCCTTCGGCTTCACACTGGGTGCAGAACATCCCGCTGGAAAGATACAGACCTTCCAGCGCGGTGTTTTCCTGCGGGTTTATCTGCGTTTCAATTTCAAGTTCAAACTGTTCCGGGGGGGTAAGAATGCTGAGGCTTTCATCTTCAAGTTGATACTGGTGTGGCGCCAGAATTTCACTGTTTAACTTGAGCATGATCAATTGAAGATGACTGGCGTCAAGTTTCAGGGCGACGGGCTTTTTTATCCCGGGCGCGCGTTTGAAGGCAAGCCGTGAATACACCCGGGTGCGGGTTTCGTGAAGGTCGAATGTTAATTCAACGCTATCGAGCTGATAGTCCGGTTTTTTATAATCGCGGAGGTAAATCGTCGCGGGTGCGCCAGGATTGGCGTCTGCCGGTTTGCTGTTTGTCATTGATTAAAGCCTGTGTGGTTTGGATTATCTCTGATAAATAGATTGAATCAGATTTTGTTCGTTGGTTTAAGACCGCGATGAATGCTGATCTGGCCAAAGCGGTTTTTTATTTGATCGGCAAGCTGATCGAGTTCACGTTGTTTTTCCTGTTCGGGATGACTGAACAGGTCGGCCTGTTGGACGCCCGAGGGTTGTCGGCTGAGGCTACTGGTTCCCATTCCCAGCAAACGAATCGCCCGGGGGCGACCCGCCAGCGCGGTGTCGAGAAGCGTTTTTGCCGCCTGCCATAATTCTTTTGTCGTTTGCGAATGGCTTGGCAAACTCATGGCGCGGGTAATGGTTTTAAAATCAGCAAAGCGAAGTTTGATCTGCACAGTTCTGGCGTAAAACCCCTGCTGGCGTAAACGAAAGGCGACCTGTTCGGTCAGCTCCAGCAAATGATTTTGCAACACGCTTCGCTCGCTGATATCCACGGCAAAGGTGGTTTCATTGGAAATGGATTTCGCCCGGCTATCGGTAACGATTTTGCGCGGGTCGATGCCCTGTGCCAGATTCCAGATGTGTTCGCCAAATTTTCCGAAACGATACTGCAGCGCTTGCAGAGGTTGCTGGCGCAGCTGTTTAATCGTATGGATGCCCAGTCGCTCGAATTCACCGCCGGTGACTTTGCCGACGCCCCACAGGCGACTCACCGGCAGAGGATCAAGAAAGGCCTGCACTTCTTCTTTTTTCACCACGACAAAGCCGTTGGGTTTATCGATGTCCGAAGCGATTTTGGCGACGAACTTGCTCGGCGCAATTCCTACGGATGCGGCTAATGATAATTCATTGGCGATGTCATGTTTGATTCTTTTCCCGATAGTTACGGCGTCGCCGAACAGACGTTCACTGGCGGTGACTTCCAGAAAGGCTTCATCCAGTGACAGGGGTTCGATCTCCGGTGTGTAGCGCTGGAATATTTCCCGGATCTGGTGAGAAATTTTGCTATAAAGCGGCATGCGCACCGGCAGGGTGACCAGCTGCGGGCAAAGCCGCTGCGCCTGCGCCACCGGCATGGCGCTGTGAATACCGTATTTTCTGGCGGCGTAGTTGGCAGCGGCGACTACGCCGCGATCCTGCGCGGAACCGCCGACCACCACCGGCAGTTTGGCCAGTCCCGGTTGTTCACGCATTTCCACCGAAGCGTAGAAGGCGTCCATGTCGACGTGAATGATCATTGATGTCTGGTGATCGTATAGAAAAATTAACTGCCGGATTTAATGACGACTATAGTAAGTTCGATATTGCATGACCTTTTTCACATAGCGCCGGGTTTCCCGGTAGGGCGGCACGCCATTGTATTTGGCCACAGCCGATTCTCCGGCATTGTAGGCGGCCAGCGCCAGATGCAGGCGGTTGTCATAGCGATTCAGAAGATCGCGCAGGTAGCGAATGCCGGCGTCCAGATTCTGTTCCGGGCTGTAGAGATCGCTGACTCCGTAACGGGCGGCAGTCTGGGGCATCAACTGCATCAGCCCCGAGGCGCCCTTGCGTGAGGTGGCGGTCGAATTAAAATCAGATTCAGTGCGAATCACCGCCTTGACCAGCGCCGGATCCACCTGATGCTGTTTTGACAGATCCTTGATCAGCGGTTCGAAGTGTTTAATTTGCGCCAGACCGCGGGTTTCACGAGGCTGGTAGGCGCCGGCTACGAGGTGACCCATACCGTCGATGCGCGGGCTTTTGCGAATTAATTGATGGCCTTTTTCATACAGGGGTCGATCTGACATGATCCGGCTGCCATCGGGCAACTGATATAAATAATAACGGGGAGCGGACGTTGATCCGGCGGAACCTGCCGCCAGTACAGGGGCGCTGTTGCCGAGAATCAGCAGCAGTAGCAGGCCTGTTTTTTTAAGCTCATTCACGGGTGTCTTTCTCCAGCACTGGCGTATTATCAGTCGGTCAATCCGGCAAAGAGTTTAGCCGGCGGGGTGAAGCAAATACACGGATTCGTCCAGCCGGCTCAAGCCCTTTTGCTGAAAGCGCGGGTTTTCCGGCAGGATATCCTCAGAAAATATTTTTTCAAGCCGAAAATTTTCAGCATACAGTGAGCGGACTTCCGCCTCGCTCACGGCGAAAGGCGGGCCGTCCATCTGCGCCTGCTCATAATCCAGAGTAATCAGCAGACGGGGCGCCGGGGGCGGAGCCAGAGATTGCAGATGGCGGGCATAATCGGCGCGCATGGCGGGCGGCAGGGCAATCAGCGAGGCTCGATCATAAACCACGTCAGGCTGCCCCAGAAGCTCCGGGATCAGCCTGAAAAAATCGCCACAGAACAGGCGGATGCCTTCGGCTTCCCAGACTTCAAAATCCCTGTTTTGATGAATTTCGGGGGTGAAGCCCTGCTCGGTAAAAAACTGCTGCAGCGCCAGCGGGCTGAGTTCGACCCCGCTAACCGTATGCCCCTGCTCAAGCAACCAGCGAAGATCCAGACTTTTGCCACATAGAGGCACAAAAACCTGACTGTTTTCAGGTAGTTGAAGTTGCGGCCAGAAGCGCGGTAAAAAGGGATTGACGTCATCCAGATGAAACCCGGTTTCATCATTTTCCCAGCGCTTGATCCAGAATTCGGTATCCATAATGCCCTCGACGTGATCGTATTTGCCTTATATAGTGAAGCAGTTTTGCATCACAGACAATATTGACTTGAAGGAGAATGCCATGAGCCGGGTTGCCGCCACTAACAGCTATTATATCGAAGCGCTGGAACTGGGACCGATGGAAAATTTTATTTATCTGATAGTCGATCGGGAAACCGGGCGGACGGCGGTGGTGGACCCGGCCTGGGATGCGCCCGCCATTCTGCAGCTGGCGAAGGAACAGGGATTGGCGATTAGCGATATTCTCCTGACCCACAGTCATCATGATCATATCAATGGCATCGAGGCGGTGCTGGCCGAACATGACGCCCAACTGCACCTGCTCAAACCCGAGGCTGAGTTCTGGGGGCGGCAACTGGGCAAACCGCAACTTCATCATGGCGGCGATATCATCCCGCTGGGCAAGACCGATATCGAGGTCATGCATACCCCCGGGCATACGCCGGGTTCGAGCTGTTACCATATTCATGATCACCTGATTACCGGCGACACCATGTTTGTCTGGGGCTGCGGGCGCTGTGATCTGGCCGGCGGCGATCCGGAGGTGATGTACGATACTCTGAAAAAAATGGAAAAAATGCCGGGTGAGACGGTGATCCTGCCCGGCCATAATTATGCAGACCGCCGCACTTCAAGCATCGCTGAACAACGAGAAGGCAATCCGTTTATGCACTTTGATGATCGGGATGCCTTTGTCGAATACCGCATGCACCTGCATGATAAGGTTCGCGAGGAACCCTATCATGCCGAGCCGAGAGTGAAATGATTTAGAATGGTATAGAAGCCCGCCGGGTTTTCTGTTGTTTTCCCAACCATATTTAGGGTCTGTTGATCTTTCAGATGTTAAACTGATTTTACTGATTTTGAGGAAATTTTAGTCCTGACAAGGCATTTTTTACGTATCAATGCACGCCATTGATAGTAAAAAATAACGCCGGCAGGGCTAAAATTAGCCAAAATCAGACAATAGATGAAAGATCAACAGACCCTGGAGCAGGAAGTGAATGCTATCCGCATTAAGAAAGTCATTAAAAAGCCGACCGTCATATTCTGAAATTCAGGCAAATATTCTTGCCGGTTTAACTGTCGGCGTTATTGCGCTGCCGCTTTCTATGGCGTTAGCTATCGCCAGTGGCGTGCCGCCCCAACATGGTCTTTATACCGCGATAATCGCAGGCATTTTTATTGCCCTGACCGGGGGGTCGAAGGTCAATATATCCGGGCCTACGGCGGCGTTCGTTGTTGTACTGTTGCCCATTGTTCAGGAGTTCGGTCTTGGTGGTTTGCTTATAAGCGGTTTTATGGCCGGTCTGATCCTTGTTCTTATGGGGCTGGGCAAACTTGGGAAACTCATTGAAATCGTTCCTTACCCTGTCACTATTGGCTTTACTGCGGGTATCGGTGTGGTAATCGGCACCTTTCAAATTAAAGATTTTCTGGGGCTGAATATCGTGTCAATGGATGGTAATTATTTTGACAAGCTGGCGCTGATTTTTCATGCGCTTCCGACGCTCAGTTGGCAGGAAACACTGATTAGCAGTTTGACGCTTGGCATCTTACTGGTCTGGCCTCGGTTACATTCAAAAATTCCCGGCCATCTTGTCGCCCTGTTTGTCGGCGCCTTAAGCGCGTGGTTGCTTGGACATTTTCTCCCTGATTTTTCAGTTGCGACGATTGGCAATCGGTTTCATTATGAAGTCAATGGCATGACAGGCAATGGCATCCCGCCAACCCTTCCAACTTTTGAATGGCCCTGGAATTTACCCGCTGCGGATGGCAAACCCATTGGCCTCAGTTTTGATCTTATCCAGCTGTTGCTTCCTTCGGCGATCACGATTGCAATACTTGGATCACTGGAATCACTGCTCTGTGCAGTTGTTGCCGACGGCATGTCCGGTAAAAAACATAATCCGAATGATGAACTGATTGGACAGGGAATTGGCAATATGATTTCCCCATTATTTGGCGGCTTGCCTGCTACTGCCGCTATTGCACGGACAGCCGCAAATATTAAAGCGGGGGGCAGTTTGCCACTGGCTTCAGTAATACACAGTCTGTTTATCCTTGTTGCCATATTAGCATTATCGCCACTGTTGTCCTATATACCGATGGCGTCAATGGCGGCATTGTTGTTAATGGTTGCCTGGAATATGAGTGAGGCCAGACATTTTATTCGTACAGTTAAAATCGCTCCAAGAGATGATGTTCTGGTGTTAATGCTATGTTTTTTGCTAACGGTTCTGTTTGATATGACTGTTGCCGTGGCGGTTGGCATGGGACTCGCGGCAATGTTGTTTATTCGACGCAGCATCCATCTGGTAGATATGGCGGAAATAGAAAAAGACCATCATAGCTATGATCTGCCTGATCACGTTGCTGTTTACGATATTAACGGGCCATTGTTTTTTGGTACAGCGCAAAAAGCGCTCAGAACTATATCATCGGTGACACCTGATATACGGGTTGTTGTTATCGATATGTCAGAAGTGACTATGCTGGATGTTAGTGCAATTATTGCGATGGAATCTATCGCGGATAATCTGTTAGACAAAGGCATTGGGTTAATAATAAATAACTTACAACCCAGAATGTTGCTAAAGCTCAGACGAGCCGGAATCAGAAAGAAAACAGGGAAAATTGAGTTTTCAAGAACACTTGCAGACAGTTTTTTGCTGGCGAAAAAAATGCTTTAGTCGGCATATACGGGCGGATACCATGTCCGCCGCGCATCTGCCTTGCCGTTAATCCGGGAGGTCTTTCTATTGCGGCTCGGCGACAATATAAATCATCCACGACTCCTGATTTTCGACCTCTTCCGTTTGATAGTATTCGCCGGTGCCTTCCATTTCATCGTCATCATCATCGGTGTCTTCGTAACGTTCCCAGTAGATGCGGGTATTTTTATAACCGGCTTCTTCCAGCATTTCCCTTATTTCAGGAATCGCCCACAGGCGCCATTCGTAGGTGAAGGCGTTTTCCAGCCGCGATCCATCATCGAAATCAAAGTGAATCGCGCAGGCCATGTGATTATTGATGGGGTTGAACGATACGTGTTCCCAGACATAGGTCGCGCCTTCATCTTCGATTTCGGTTTCTTCTTCCAGCACATCCGCGCATTCAGTGCCGCCGAATAAATCCAGAATCAGCAGGCCGTCGTCTTTCAGGCTGGCGCGGGTTTTACGAAAATAATCAATCAGTTCGTCGCGTTTTTCAAACAGGCAGTAACTGAAATTAAAGGCGCTGACGATATCCACTTTCGGCTCGGTGACATTGCGCACATCATCTTTTATCAAGGTGATGCGTCTGGCGACATCGGGGCCGGCCGCATCAATATTATTTTTCTGCCCCCATTCCAGGGTTTCGCCGTCATAGTCCACGCCTACCGCAGTGCGCGCCGGATCGCCCTTGCACCATTCTGTCGCCAGATAGGCGGTGCCGCAGAAATCCTCTTTGAGGCTTAACGCATCCCGGCCACGCAGTTCTTTAAAGGTCTTTTCAAAAAATTCGACTTCCGCTTCCGGACATTGAACTGATAATTGATACAGAGCATGGCGATCCGCCTGTTCAGCCTGGGTTAATTTTTTGCGGGGTTCTGAACTCATAATTGTTCTCTTTCTATATCTGTTTGAAAATGGATACCGGCGACTATTATAGGCCTTTTTTGCCATTGAAACCCGTGATTTTCAGTCAAAATAGCAAACCGGCCTGTGTTACAATTAGCCTGTTTTTCAGTTGCAGTGGAACAGCATAAATGTCAGCTATTCAGCCCGCCCGCGTTCATAAAACCACAGGAGTTGTGATTGACTCGGTTACCGTCGGAGGGGATGCGCCGGTTGTCGTGCAGTCGATGACCAATACCGATACGGCCGATGTTGAGGCCACCGTACAACAGGTTGTCGAGCTTGCGCGCGCCGGTTCGGAGCTGGTGCGGATTACGGTTAATAGCGCCGAGGCGGCGGCCGCCGTGGCGCATATACGGGAAAAACTTGATGCGCAGAATTGCCGTACGCCACTGATTGGCGATTTTCACTTTAACGGTCACAAGTTGTTACAGGACTATCCTGAATGCGCGCAGGCGTTGGCCAAGTACCGTATTAATCCCGGCAATGTCGGCAAAGGCAGTAAACGCGACGCACAGTTCGCCAGCATGATTGAATGCGCCTGTGAATACGATAAGGCGGTGCGTATCGGCGTGAACTGGGGCAGCATGGATCAACAACTGATGGCCCGGCTCATGGATGAAAATAATAAGTCCGATAAACCAAAAGAACCGGCTGAGATTATGCTGGAGGCGATGGTGACCTCGGCGCTTGAAAGTGCGCAACGAGCCGAAGATCTGGGGCTGGCGCATGAGAAAATTATTCTATCCTGCAAGATGAGCGGCGTGCAGGATCTGATTCGGGTGTATCAGCGGCTGGCGGAGCGCTGTGACTATGCGCTGCATCTGGGGCTGACCGAAGCGGGGATGGGATCCAAGGGCATCGTTGCATCGACGGCGGCGCTGAGTATTTTATTGCAACAGGGGATCGGCGATACCATTCGCATTTCACTGACGCCGGAACCAGGCGGTGAACGCACGCAGGAAGTGCTGGTCGCGCAGGAGATTTTACAATCGTTGCAACTGCGCGCCTTTACCCCGACGGTGGTTTCCTGTCCCGGCTGCGGCCGCACTTCCAGCACCTATTTTCAGCAACTGGCGCAGGATATTCAGGCTTATTTACGTGAGCAAATGCCCCATTGGCGTGGCCGTTATCGGGGGGTGGAAAATATGAGTGTGGCGGTAATGGGCTGTGTGGTGAACGGTCCCGGTGAAAGCAAACATGCGAACATCGGCATCAGTCTACCGGGCACCGGTGAAAAGCCGGTCGCACCGGTCTATGTGGACGGGCTTAAAACGGTTACCTTAAAAGGCGATCATATCGCGGATGAATTTCAGGTTATTGTTGAAGACTATATAGAAAAAAATTATTCCTGAAAGATGTTTCAGATGTTTATCAAAAAGCAAGAGACAGGAAATCGTATTTAATGACTGACTTTCTTATGAGTTTTATCATGCCATCTTCTCTGGCGTTGATTTTAATTCTTCTCGCCAGTATTTTGCTGTTGACACAATGGCGACGTTTTTCAACGCCGTTATTTATAGCTGCGGGTCTGTTGCTACTGGTGTTTTCAACTGGCCCAGTTGCGGGGTTGCTCTTGAGTCCTCTGGAATATGAATATCCGTTACTAAACGATCCCGCAGATTATCCGGAAATAAAAAAAATAGTGGTGCTAACCGGCTACGGCGCTAACGATAGGTTGATGCCACTGAGCAGTCGCCTGAACAGCGCATCCAATTATCGTCTTCTTGAGGCATATAATATTTACCGGCGCTGTTCTGAATGTGAGATTATTATCTCAGGCTCGGAAACGGTGACCCTGATCATGAAACAGCAATTATTAGTAATGAATGTGCCGAAAGAGCACATTATTACTGATAAGGATGCCATGCATACTTATATCAGCGCGGAGCACCTTGGCGAACTAACAAATAATGAACGGTTTTTTCTGGTGACCTCGGCCGGGCATATGCGGCGTGCGTTAGGCCTGTTAAAAAAACAGGGGATGCAACCTGTCCCGGCGCCAACTGATTACCAGTTGCCGAAAGATTTTATGCAGACCTCATGGCGTCCTACATCGATGCACCTGCATATGTCCGAACTGGCGATACATGAATATGTTGGAATTTTGTGGTATCGATTGCGAGGCAAGATTTAGGCGGACAGGCGTAGCTGAGTTGCGCAGGCGCGGCTCCCACCACACCTGCGAAAATACGTCTAAGGAAGCTCTGATTAATTCCGTTCGCCCTGAGCTTGTCGAAGGGTGAACCATATAACATTATGATTTTACAATACTTAGCGTTCATGGTTCGACAGGCTCACCACGAACGGCGGAATTAATCAGAGCTTCCCTAAATAAGTTTCCCATTCCAGTACACTATCATTACCGGAGCCTGCTGTAGGGACGATTTCAATCGTACCTGACGGCTTACTACCCGCGCAGCCTGTCGGATATTTCACTCAAAGGGTAGACGCCATATCTACAGTTTTATCGTTGTCCCACAGATTTGGAACAGCTATTTAGAACAGGTTACTGTTAATCCACATATGAACGGCAATGGAAGCGGCATAACCGGCGGCAATCGCCGGCGTCCATTTCAGGTGACTGAAAAAGGTATATTTGCCGCGCGCCTGTCCCATTAGCGCCACCCCGGCGGCGGAGCCGATTGACAACAGACTGCCGCCAACACCGGCGGTGAGCGTGACCAGCAGCCACTGTCCGATCGACATATCCGGGTTCATGGTCAGCACCGCAAACATCACCGGAATGTTATCGACGATAGCCGAGAGAATGCCGACGGTGATGTTGGCATTGGTCGCGCCCCAGCTGCTATACATGATTTCCGAGGCCAGCGATAAATAGCCGATGAAACCCAGACCGCCGACACAAAGCACTACGCCATAGAAAAACAGCAGGGTGTCCCACTCGGCGCGCGCAATTTTATTGAATATATCAAAAGGCACTACATCGCCGATCATTTTATTGGCTTTATCTTCATCGCTCTGAGAGTTTGTCACAATATCTTTCTGATGTGTTTTGCGCAGGTAGAAGCCAAAAAATTGCAGATAGGCCAGCCCGGTAAGCATACCGATAACCGGTGGCATATGCAGGAAGTTATGGAAGCTGACGGCGGTGGCAATCGTGAGCAGAAACATGAAAATAATGCGTTTGGCGCCGCGTTTCATCGCCACGACTTCACCGGATACCTTGGGCTTTTCATTGGGGATGGCGAAATGCATAAGCGCGGCCGGAACCACAAAATTGATGACGGCGGGAATAAATAAAGCGAAGAAATCCCAGAAATGAACAATGCCTTTCTGCCAGACCATCAGTGTGGTGATATCGCCGAAGGGGCTGAAGGCGCCGCCGGCATTGGCGCCGACAACGATATTGATGCAGGCGATACTGACAAAACGGATATTGTCGCCGCCTACGGCCAGCACCACTGCGCACATTAACAACGCGGTGGTCAGGTTGTCAGCAACCGGAGAAATGAAAAAGGCAAGAATGCCGGTGAGCCAGAATAGCTGACGAAAACCAAAACCTTTACGGATTAGCCAGGAACGCAGTGCATCGAAGACCCGGCGCTCATCCATGGCGTTAATGTAGGTCATGGCGACCAGCAGGAACAGCATCAGTTCGCTGTATTCGAGCAGATTGTGGCGAACTGCGGCTTCTGCCGTATGGTTGAGACCGTGACTGGCGTAGACCGCCGCGATTAGCGCCCAGATAATGCCGGCGGCCAGGATAACGGGTTTGGATTTACGTAGATGGATGAATTCTTCCGCCATTACCAGCACATAGGCGAGAATGAAAATAGCGATGGCCGCGTAACCGACCGCATGCGCTGTCAGATTAAGATGCGTGAGTTCAGCGCCCGTTGTATTGGCCAGCGAAAGTCCCGGCAACAACAGGAGTAATAAAAATGGCAGCAACTTATTCAAAATAGATCTCCATCAGCATAGATAGTGCGCGCGCACTTTATCGCGGGGTACATAAAGAAAAAGTGAATAAACACTCCTTCGACTCAGATTATTTGTATGCGGAATTTTTCTGCTCGTAAACATTTTGGCGATACAAGCTATTCAGGCTAGCATCCCCAGATAAAGCGCGCCATTATATCGAAAAACAAATGTTCGTTAAAGTTTTGTGAAATTGTGGGCGGAAGGAGGATAAAAAAAAGCCCGGGCTGCAGGGCAGGCCGGGCTTTCAGTGAGGCAGAGCGTTATTGACGGATAGCGGGACCGTTCAGTTTGATGCCATTGCTCATATAAGTGTGGAAGTATTCCAGGTTGTTATAGGCAGCGGTATGCACTTTCAGTGGTTTGGCGCGAACCTGCTTGTTACAACCACCATAGCGACGCTGAATCGTGCCCAGACCGTCGAAAGGTTTGGATTCGCCACCGCGTTTTTTCGCGGATTTGGCGGCCCATTTTTTGCGCCATACCGGGAAGTGTGATGTGTGGCCCAGCGCCGGGCTAAGCAGGTTACCACGCGCCATTTTGCCAGCGTTATAAACATGGCAGTCTGCACAGGAAAAATTTAACTGGCCGCGTTTGGCGTAGAAAAATGTTTTACCCGACTGGTAGGCGTCCATTGCGGCAGGGTCGTTGGGAATCACGACATTCTGTTTTTTTCCGCGCGAGGTGTAAGCCATGTAGGCGCTTATTGCGGCCAGCTTACCTTTCTTATATTTCAGTTTTTCAGCCTTGACATCGACACCATTGTTTTTCAGGCAGGCCATGATGTCTTCTTCCAGCGTGCGAACTTTTCCGGTCTTCTTGTCGAAGTAAGGATAGTTTTGTTTGATGCTGACGCCACCGTTTTTAAAACAGCTTTTCATGCCGTATTTGGCGAACATTTTTTCACCCTTTTCGACCGCTTCTTCGTAAGCCGGGAACTCTTCACTTTCCTGCCATTCGAAACGACGGGCTTTGTCGAGGGCGTAAATGCCATTTGAATAATCCTGGAGTTTTACCCCAGGAAATTTTTTATAAAAATAGGCGCGAAATTCTTCAAGGTCACTCTGCGGTGTAGCATTGGTCAGCAGCGGTGTTATCCCCATGATGGAGATGGCTCCCAATGTAATGAGTAATTTTTTCATTATGAAAACTCCTGTCATCCTGCAAATCAGAATAATTCTGTGTGAAGGTAAATTTATTTAATTTTGGTCGAAGTCGAATCCTTTTCGCCCTTGTTATCCACCCAGCTGATGCTGACGGTATCACCTGCAGCAGCGCCGGTGAACTGGAAAGAGAGATAAGGGTTTTTGGAGATTGCCGGTCCCCACTGTGCAAGCACGACGGTATTGCCATTATGCTGACAGGTGACTTCCTGAATAAAATGCGCAGGAATAAGTTTGCCGGTTTTTTTGTCCTTGCGCAGCCCGGTTTCCATTTTGTGAGTAATCAGCGCCTTGACGGTGGTGGTATCGCCTTTTAAACGGGCCCGGGCGCGAATGCTGGATTTAGCCATGAGTGGTTCCTCTAAAAATATCTGTTCTGTATTTGTGTGTTTTTAAGCCGGGCTTTTATTAACCGCCGCAGCCGCCAATGGTGACTTTGACTTCTTTACGAGCGCTATAAGTTTTACCGCCGGCGACGACGATAGCAATAATGCTGGAAGTCTTGCCCATCTTGATGCGGGTGGAAACATAACCTTTGGCGTTAGCGGCCATTTTAAAGTTTGCCGACAGGGGAGTGCCGTTTTTCTCAGCAATAATGCCGATATCGGTTACGTCAGGCAGCGTTGTGGTAATCGAGACTGGTACGACAGCGCCGTTTTCGGCAATATCAGGAGCCTTGATGGTAATATCGCCGCTTGGCGTAGATTCAGCTGTGCCATACATGCTGGCCATCGCATCCTGAACAGATTTGGCTTCAAAAGCCGATTTAGGCCAGGCGGCAAGAACCTGACGGGGATGTAACAGACCGGCGCCTATGGCAACCGCCACAGCTGAACCAGCCAGTGTGCCCTGTAAAAATGATCGACGTTGCATTCGTAATCTCCAGAAATATATTTAAATTAAGCTGTTTAAGGTGGTGTAAGGATTAAAGTGTATAAACCCATTCAGTAATGGCATCAATTTCTTTTTCAGTCAGAACTTCATGCCTGCCAAAGGGGGGCATCATGGTGGCCGGGTTAGCCGCAGTTGCATCCCAAATTTGTGCGCGTAGTTTGGCCTTGTCAGGGAAGCGGTCTTTCATTGAAACCAGCGGGGGGGCAATGTTGCCGGCAAGATGCGCACCTTCATAGTTATGGCAGGTGAAGCAATTGCCTTTTTTACGATTTTCAGCAATTTTTTTGCCTTCAGCGGCAAGGGCTTCATCGGCAACGACAACCTGGGGTGCAAGTGCCATGGCGCTCAGTAGTGTAGCGACGGTACTGGCGGCGATTACGAGCTTAGCGGTTTTCCGCATGGTTTCCTCCTCGGTAATAGACGTGTTGGTTTTTTCTGTTGGTCATAAGATATCAGGATAAAATCGTAAGTTTTATAATATAGTATTAAAACAGGTTTTTATCCTCTGTCATTAAGCAAAGACCTTAAATATCCTGAATTTATGTTCAATTGTAGAATACCTGTAATCAGGTTCAGGATACAAGCATTGTTATAGAGCCTACTTTTTGTAGACGCAGCTCATCGGTAGTTTATTCCAGTTCTAACTGATTTTTTTGTATGGGGTTCGCAGTTTTCATTATATTTAAACCTGTTTACGTGATTAGATAGCCGTTAATAAACCAGCTCATAAATACCAGGGAAAGCAGGGCGATAATAATGCTGCGATCAAAAACCCCCAGGCTCATGAGTGGCTTGTTTTTACTGCACAGGTTTTGAGAACCTTTATTCGTGGTCATGGCCGTCTCCTCCACATTTTGTCTAAATGAATAAGCACACAAAAGCTGAAAATTTCGGAAACATGACTGTGTCCGAGTGTGCCGGAGAAGTTACTGTGTATTATTTTTGTTAGCGAAGGGGGGAAGATGACGCATCGGAGGCATTATTGTCAAGAGTTTCGTAATATATTAGTTATGCGTAATATACTGACTGTGTCTGAGTCATTGATGTCACCATGAAAATCCGTGCTTGTTATTGTTTTCGGGAATTATGCCTGATGATACAAAATGGATTGTTTTGTGCTTTATATTATTCATTTATTCGCTGAAAATTTCGTTTAACAAAGCCAGTTCTTCGTGCATTTGCTGGATCCGTCCTTCGATCCTGGCATTGTCGTAGAAGCTGAGTCCCGGAGTTTTGAGTGCGCCTTTTAACTGACTCAGAGCCTGATGGGGCTGGCCGTTCAGATAATAATATTCGCCTCTGGCGGCTTTGGCGTCGGCTTCATGTCCGAGTTTGTTTTCCGCCTCGGCAAGCAGTTTATAAAGTATAGGTTCGCTGCGATCGGTGCGTAAATAGTCACGTAGAATTTGGCGGGCCTGTTTGTAATTTTTTGCTTTCAGTAAGGCCTGAGCATAGTTCTGGGTGATGGGGAGATTGCCAGGATACAGGCTCAGTGAATTTTTAAAGAGCTGTTCGGCTTTTTTATAATTGCCTGCGTGAGTTTCCAGATTTGCCTGTGCGAGCAGGTAGGCGATGCGATGGGGTTCTTTTTTCAGCAGGCTCTGGATGAGCTTGCGAGCCTGATCGAACTGTTCATTTTGTATCAGGCTGAGAATATAACCATAGGTCTCTGCGTCCCGATCGAGATAGTTTTGAGCCGCCAGATTATTTTTGAAATAGTTTAAAGTTTTTACTTTATCGTTACTGGCCAGTACGCGCAGGCGACTACGGATGAGCAAGTAGTTTTTTTGATCGGTTTGTGGATGTCGGGGCAGGTTGCGGGCGCGGTTACGGGCGTCGGCAATACGGTTTTTACTAACCGGATGGGTACGCAGAAATTCCGGTGCGGACTCGCCATAAAGCCTTGAGTTTTTATCCAGCTTTTCAAAAAAACTGGCCATGCTGAAGGGGTTGTAGCCGGAATCAGAGAGCAGGGCGATGCCGATATAATCCGCTTCTTTTTCATTTGCGCGAGTAAAATCAAGTTTGCTCTGAATGGATGTGGCGGCCATGGTGGCCAGCGCCGCTTCGCCGACTTCGTAGTTTTTGCCGCCAAGAATAATGGCGGCGATCAGCGCCGCCATCGCCGGAATATTACTGCCGCTGCCCTGTTCGTAAGCGCGCGCGTGATGGCGTTGAGTGACGTGGGCGATTTCATGCGCCATCACCGAGGCCAGTTCGCTTTCTGATTCGCTGGCCAGCAGCAGGCCGTAGTTGATGCCAATAAAGCCGCCGGGCAAAGCGAAGGCGTTGATCTGGCTATCGTTAACCATGAAAAAATAGAAATTTTTCATGCTTGAATCGCTATTGGCAATCAATGAGTAACCAAGGTTGTTAATGTATTCATGGGTGAGCGGGTCATCCAGTACGCCGCCTGCGCGGCGGATATTTCGGACGACGGCCTTGCCGGTTTCGTATTCTTCAACCGGGGTGACGCTGGCGGCGCCGCTGGCGCCGATTTCGGGCAATTCAATCGGCTGCGCCGGTAAACGTACGGGCAATAGTGAAATAAGCAAAATAAGCACAACGGCCTGTCGGAATTTGGGAAATAGCAAAAAGAGGCTCCCAGTCATGGTAATGTCAATCGGGGTTATCAGGTATGGCCAAAGACGGATAAAAGCAGTAAAAGTTCGTTCAATAATGCTACCTGATGTGGATGGGTCAGGCTATTGAAAATAAGCCGTGATAAACTCTCGGCTCGCATATCCAATACAGGTAACGCTAAATAATTTATGGGGGTGGAAGCAGGCGAATACAAGAAGTTTTTGAGTGAAAGAAAAAATTAATTTTCTCAACGGGCAAAAAATCGCAGGAAAAACAAAATATTACCGTTTGAGAATTTTAAAATTAAAGAAATGGAGTTACGCAGTAGGATTGATTTGTAGGAGTGTGAGTATGCGTGTATTCATGGAAATTGAAGTTGCTGAATTGTTTAATCTACTTGAAAAAGATAAAAATAAGGTGAAATTAATTGATATTCGAAATTCGGGGGAGTATGACCGGGGCGCGATTCCCGGATCTGAAAATCTGCCGGTTCATGTTCTGAGTGAGAAAATAGATGAACTGGATAGAAATAAAATCCTGGTTTTTTACTGTCAGGTAGGCATTCGCTCGGCGCAGATTTGCGCCTACTTTCTGGAAAATGGGTTTAAACATGTCCATAATCTTCGTGGTGGTATGCATGCCTGGCGGCAAAGTGGCCTGCAGGTGGCCTGAGTTCAGGAAGTTAAATGTGACATGACATTTTCTCTGAAATGCGGTTTAATACCACCTGTTATATGCTTTAACAATTAACTAAATTTGGTGATTTTATAAAAATTATCAATGAGTTAAGCCGCCACTGCGGGTATGCTTCAGCGTTTGGAGCGGGCGAGGCCGATTTTGCGTTATATCAGCTTTAGCCTGAATTACTACGGTGGAAAAGTGAAAAAGAGTTGAGTTCTATAACAACTTGTCATATAAGTGTTAGCTTGATTGCTAATTTAGAAAACTTAAAGTTAATTTTAAACGTTGTTTGAGGAGAGATTAATGGCCAATTTCGATGAAGAACTGGATGCAACCGGTTTGAACTGCCCCCTTCCAATTTTGCGTGCAAAGAAAGCACTGAATGGTATGACTGCTGGTCAGGTGTTGCATATCATTGCAACTGATCCGGGTTCAGTGAAAGATTTTGAAGCTTTTGCAAAACAGACCGGTAATGATCTGGTAGAGTCCAACGAAGAAGGCGGCAAGTTTACTTTCCTTATCAAAAAGAACTAAATCTTATATTTCTTACAAAGATTAACGTTCTTGATGTTGTACTCAACAACAGCCTCTTCTGAGGCTGTTGTTAGTTTTGAGAGGTGAAAAATGTCCGGGAAAAAACTTGCGATTATTGCGACCAAAGGCACGCTTGACTGGGCCTATCCCCCCCTGA
>WFVC01000030.1 GCA_015491815.1 Gammaproteobacteria bacterium
ATATAGCTGTGAGGGATCGCCACTCATCACGCCACAGAAGGTTGCGCCGCTTATCGGCGTTAAACGGCTGGTCAGCGGTTCACCCTGACCACGCGCGGAAGGCAGGGTATGCGCCGGTAGGGAGTAGGTACGTCCAGTCGAATCAATGAATACCGCCAACTGATTCGTTTTGCCGCGCGCCGAGTCCAGCCAGCTATCCCCGGATTTATAATTCAGTCCCAGCGGATCCACCTCATGGCCTTTGGCGGCGCGCACCCAGCCTTTCTCCGAAACGATAATCGTGATCGGATCGGCGCTGATGAGATCGGTTTCACTCATCGCCTGCGCGGCATCACGGGCAACGATGGGCGAACGGCGGTCATCCCCGTGTTTTTCGATCACCGCTTCCAGTTCCTTGCGGATCAGGGTTTTCAGGCGTTGTTTGGATGACAGCGTTTTTTCCAGATTGTCGAGCTCTTTGCTGAGTTCCTTCTGCTCCGCGCGGATGCTCATTTCTTCGAGTTTGGCCAGATGACGCAGCTTCAGTTCCAGAATCGCTTCGGCCTGCTCATCACTGAGTTTAAAGCGTTTCATCAATACCGGTTTGGGCTTGTCATTCTCGCGGATAATGCGAATGACCTCATCGATATTAAGATAGGCGATGAGCAATCCATCGAGGATATGCAAACGAGCGGTGATTTTATCCAGCCGGTATTGCAGACGACGGCGTACGGTTTCGGTGCGGTATGTCAGCCATTCTTTCAGTAACTGAACCAGGTTGCGCACACCGGGACGACCATTCAGCCCGATCATATTCATATTGATGCGGTAACTGCGTTCCAGATCGGTGGTCGCAAACAGGTGAGTCATCAACTCGTCCACATCGATTCGGTTTGAGCGCGGGATGATCACCAGCCGGGTCGGATTTTCATGATCAGACTCATCACGAATATCCACCACCATCGGCAGTTTTTTCGCATTCATCTGTGCGGCGATCTGTTCCAGTATCTTCGCCGGCGAAGCCTGATGCGGCAACGCCGTGATAATAATGTCACCGCCTTCTTTTTCATAACAGGCGCGCATGCGCAGGCTGCCCTTGCCTGTTTCATAGATCGCTAACAGATCCGCTTTAGGGGTAATGATTTCCGCCTCAGTCGGGTAATCGGGGCCGGGAACAAAGCGGCTTAATTCTTTTACCGTCGCTTTCGGATTCTGTAACAGATGAATGCAGGCCGAGACGACTTCACGCAGGTTGTGCGGCGGGATATCCGTCGTCATGCCCACCGCGATGCCGGCGGCGCCATTGAGCAGCACATTGGGAACCTGCGCCGGCAGCAGCACCGGCTCTTTCAAACTGCCGTCAAAATTCGGCTGCCATTCAACCGTACCCTGACCCAGTTCCGACAAAAGCAGATCTGCATAATCGGAAAGACGCGACTCGGTATAACGCATGGCCGCAAACGATTTGGGATCATCCGGTGAGCCCCAGTTGCCCTGCCCCTGCAATAAGGGATAGCGATAGGAGAAAGGCTGCGCCATCAACACCATCGCTTCATAGCAGGCCGAGTCGCCATGCGGATGAAACTTGCCGAGTACATCCCCCACGGTGCGCGCCGATTTCTTAAACTTGGAACCGGCTTTCAGACCTAACTCCGACATCGCGTAGATAATGCGTCGTTGCACCGGCTTGAGACCATCGCCGATATGCGGCAGCGCCCGATCCAGAATCACATACATGGAATAATCCAGATAGGAGCGTTCCGTGAATTCCTTCAGGGGTAAGAGTTCGATGTTGTCGTCAGCGGTTATGCTTGCCATATTTGTCCACTTGTTTTTTTACAATCTAACGCAAAGACGCGAAGGCGCAAAGTTTATTTTTGATAGAAAAAGTCATATTGAAATTCTTTGCGTTCTCTGCGTCTCTGCGCCTTTGCGTTGAAATATTTACTCATATTTCAGCCAGATCGCCTTTTTCTTCCAGCCATTTTTTTCTGTCCGCCGCGCGTTTCTTTGCCAGCAGCATGTCCATCGTTTTTGCAGTGCCGTCACCGGATTTAGTCACCAGTCTCGCCAGTCGGCGGGTATCCGGATCCATTGTTGTTTCACGCAATTGCAGCGGGTTCATTTCACCCAGTCCTTTAAAGCGCGTGACATTCACCTTGCCTTTTGTTTTTTCCGCGCTGATTCTATCCAGCACGCCCTGACGTTCGGCTTCATCGGTGGCGTAAAAAACCTGCTTGCCCACATCAATACGGAATAAAGGCGGCATGGCCACGTAAACATGGCCTTCATCGACCAGACGCTTGAAGTGGCGCATGAACAGCGCCGTTAACAATGTCGCAATGTGCGCGCCATCGGAGTCGGCATCGGCGAGAATGATCACCTTGCCATAACGCAGCCCCTTGAGGTTATCAGAACCGGGATCAACCCCCAGCGCCACGGAAATATCATGCACTTCCTGCGAGCCCAGCACTTCAGCCGAGTCCACTTCCCAGGTGTTCAGAATTTTACCGCGCAGGGGCATGATGGCCTGAAACTCACGATCCCGACCCTGCTTGGCTGAACCGCCGGCGGAATCACCTTCGACCAGAAACAGTTCCCCCTGCATGGGATCCTGCGAGGCGCAGTCTGATAACTTGCCCGGCAGCGCCGGCCCCTGCGTGACTTTTTTACGCACCACCTTGCGCCCGGCGCGCAAACGATTCTGCGCATTATTAATCGCCAGCTCGGCAATACGCTCGCCTTCTTCAACATTCTGATGCAACCATAAAGCAAAGGCGTCTTTAACCACGCCGGTAACAAACGGCGCGCACTCACGCGAAGATAAACGCTCCTTGGTCTGACCGGAAAATTGCGGATCGGAAATTTTTACCGAGAGAACATAACTGACCTTGTCCCAGACATCCTCCGGAGAAAGCTTAACCCCGCGGGGCACAAGATTATGAATTTCGCAAAACTCGCGCACCGCATCGGTCAGACCGGTGCGCAAGCCGTTAACATGGGTGCCGCCCTGCGCGGTCGGGATCAGGTTGACATAGCTCTCGGTAATCGCCTCGCTGCCATCGGTCACCCAGGCCAGCGCCCAGTCCACCGTCTCCTCATTGCCCGACATGCTGCCGGTAAACATCTCCTGCGGCAGTATTTCCGCGCCATTCAACGCCTCTCGCAGATAGGCGTTGAGACCGTCTTCATAGTGCCATTCTTCCGTCTCACCGCTTTTCTCATCACGAAAAGTCACTTTCAGACCCGGACACAGCACCGCCTTGGCGCGCAGCACATGCCTGAGCCGGGGAATGGAAAAATGGGGGGAATCAAAATATTTTCCGTCCGGCCAGAAGCGCAAAGTCGTGCCGGTGTTACGCTTGCCCACCGTACCGATTTCTTCCAGATCCGAGACGCGCTCGCCATTGGCAAAGGCCATGTTATATTCTTTGCCATTGCGCTTGATCCAGACCTCAAGATGTTTTGACAGGGCGTTAACGACGGACACGCCGACTCCGTGCAGACCGCCGGAAAACTGATAGTTCTTATTGGAAAACTTGCCCCCGGCGTGCAGACGGGTAAGCACGACTTCTACGCCGGATATTTTTTCTCCCTTGTGTTTATCGACCGGCATGCCCCGCCCATCATCGCTGACCTGCAGGGAGCCGTCCTTGAATAACACGACATCGAGCTTGCCGGCATAACCGGCAATCGCTTCATCGACGCTGTTATCGATGACTTCCTGCGCGAGGTGGTTGGGTCGTTCGGTCTGGGTATACATGCCGGGGCGTTTACGCACCGGCTCAAGGCCACGAAGAACTTCAATGGCATCGGCGTTATAGGCTTCTTTACTCATGCAGGCATATTATCTGACTTGAAATTTGTAAGCCACATTCTACGTGTTTTAGCGCAAGGGTAAAAGGAATTCGCAGGAAAGAAATGCCCTGATAAGAGAAGGCGTAAATTGAAGATAAAATCGTGCGGCTGAAACCGCAGCTACAGTAGCATGGCAGAGAATAACACCGGAGTCGGTTTATTTAACTAACCTTGAAACGCCCGATCTGTTCCTGTATTTCAAGCGCCAACTGACTTAACTCTGTGCTGGCGTCAGCAAGTTCAACGGTATGGGTCGACGTATCCTCAGCAACCTGATTGATGTTGATTATGTTTTCGTTGATTTCCCCGCTTACTTCCCGCTGCTGTTGCGCCGCATCGGCAATCTGATGATTCATAGCGGTAATTTCGTCAACCGCCGAGGTAATCGCTTCCAGCGCCTGCCCGGCAAGACTGGCCTGCTCAACACTCTCACGCGCCTGTTTGCGACCGATTTCCATTACCGACACCGCTTCCTGCGAACCGGTTTGCAATTTTTCAATCATCTGCCGGATCTCTTCTGTTGAACTCTGGGTGCGCGCGGCAAGATTGCGCACTTCATCAGCCACCACGGCAAACCCCCGCCCCTGCTCACCGGCGCGCGCCGCTTCAATCGCAGCATTCAACGCCAGCAGGTTGGTCTGCTCGGCAATGCCGCTAATCACTTCCAGCACTGAACCAATAGTTTCACTATCGCCCTCCAGACGCTGAATCACATCTGCCGCCTGTTCAACAGCTGAAGCCAGTTCTTCAATCGAGGAAATCGTCGCGCCCACAACCCGACGCCCCTCTCTGGATTGCTCATCCGTCCTGCCAGTAATTTCTGTTGCCGAGTCAACATGCTGGCTGACATTGTCGACGGTTGTCGTCATTGCGCTCATACCGCTCACGACTTTTTCAATTTCACTGCGCTGTGTCTGCACGCCCCGGGTGGTCTCATCGCTGATAGTCATCATTCTGTCCGCCGCGGCAGTCAGGGTCTCAGTGGATGTCGATACATGCAGAATGGTATTCTGTATTTTTTCAACAAAACTATTAAACCCCGTCGCTAATTGGGCCAGCTCATCCCGCCCATGCACTTGCATGCGCCGGGTTAAATCCCCTTCACCGTGGGCGATATCGGTCATGGCCTCCACTGTCGTGTTCAAAGCGCGGGTAATCGAAGTCGATACCAGTGATCCTCCGCCAAAACCGATGACCATCCCCAGTATCAGCAGGCCACCTATCAGGCTGGTCATAATATTGACCTGTGATAACAATTCATCCGCCAATGTTTCCGACAGGTTTTGCTGGCGCTGAACAATCCAGTTCAGATCATTTTTGATTGTATTCACCAGTGGACTGATCTCGTTGGCAATCAGCCAGGCATCCATGCGCCATTTGTCACTGCTATGAATCTTGATTAACCTGTCCTGAAGGTCAAAATAGACTTTCATTTTTTCATCGACAATGGATACCGATTCTTCCTGCTCAAAATTCAGCAGATCACCATAGGCCTGTATTTTGTCGAGCGCTTTCTTAAAACCCTCTCGATAAAGTTCAATATTGGTAATATTGGTTTTCCCGCGAAAGGCGATAAAGGCGCGATTAACATTGACTATGTTCATCCAGATCTGACGCAGTTCGGTCAACTCAAGAAGCAGGGCGCGACGCTGTTCGCTCAGATCCTCTTGCTCCTCAGATAGGATCATTTGAGTAAGATTCTGCTGAATTTCCGCCGCCACCGGTTCCATTTTTCCAGCCGAAAACCCAATCCCCGGCTGATTCCTGTTGGAGCTTGTCGCCAGCGCCAGCATCTGTTCCCGGTAGGCCTGATAGCGGTCAATGCTTTTATCGATCAGCTGCACCCGTTTCAGCATTTCCGCATCCGTCTGCACATTCGGCATCAACTGCAGTTGCTCAAGTTGCTGATCCAGCGATGTCAGCAGATGCAGATAGTTTTCTCTGTCCTGCTCTGATTTACTCAGTAAATAGAAGCCCAGCGCGGCATTGGCTCCATCCAGTGTCTCCGCCAGCTCCATCGACAAAGTCACCGTGGGTTGGGCAACCCCGGTAACGTCGATAATTTTTGTACGGGCGTCAGACAGGCTGTAGAGCGCGGTCAACGAAACCGCCAGCAGCAATAACGCCAGCCCGGCGAAATTGAACCAGAGTTTGTGGCTGATTTTAAAACGTGAAAATATCCCGAAAATACCGGACTGAGTCGATGACATAGGCTGCCCACTTTAAAATAACGGCGGTAACTATGACATTTATCGGCCGTTCCAGGATTTTTCTTTACCTGCTTATGGCAGCCGTAATTCAACACAAATTATACTGACTCTAATCTGAATATCAGTATCACTGAGGCCGTATCTACAGCTTGACGCCCAGACGGTGAGCCACTTCTTCGTAGGCTTCGACCACGCCGCCCAACCCCTGTCGGAAA
>WFVC01000031.1 GCA_015491815.1 Gammaproteobacteria bacterium
GTGGAAAAACGCCGGCCGCAGGATGGCCGCATCAAAACCAAGATGCCCGACGGCCATGAGATCGAACTGCGCCTGTCAACCATGCCGACCGCCTTTGGTGAAAAACTGGTGTTGCGGATTTTTGATCCCGATGTGCTGGTCAAGGATTTTTCCGCGCTGGGATTCAGCGAGCGGGATATCAAAGGCTGGAAGCAGATGATCGCCCAGCCGCATGGCATCGTGCTGGTCACCGGGCCGACCGGCTCGGGCAAGACCACGACCCTGTATTCCAGTCTCAAACAACTGGCGCAGCCGGAGGTCAACGTCTGCACCGTGGAAGATCCCATCGAAATGGTCGAACCCAAATTTAACCAGATGCAGGTGCAGCAGAACATCGGTCTGGACTTCGCCTCGGGCATTCGCACCCTGCTGCGTCAGGATCCGGACATCATCATGGTCGGCGAGATTCGGGATAAAGAAACAGCGGAAATGGCGATTCAGGCGGCGCTCACCGGCCATCTGGTGCTCTCTACCCTGCACACCAATGATGCCGCCGCCGCGATTCCCCGTCTGCGCGAAATTGGCATTCCGGCCTATTTGATCAACGCCACCCTGCTCGGGGTGATGGCTCAGCGTCTGACCCGGCAACTGTGTCCGGACTGCAAGCAGCCGACCCGCATCGACGAGGACGTCTGGAAAAGCATCACCGCGCCCTGGAAGCTCAATGGTGAAGCGACATTTTTTAAAGCCGTCGGCTGCGAGAGCTGTCGTAATACCGGCTATCGCGGCCGCGTCGGCCTGTATGAAATGCTGAAGATGAGTCCGGAATTACGCGCCAACATCGGCCCGGACAGCGACGCCAATGCGATTCGCGCGGCGGCGATTAAAGAAGGCATGATTCAACTGCGGTTGTCCGGCGCGCAAAAGATTGCGCAGGGGTTGACCACGGTGGAAGAAGTAATGAAAGTGGTGCCGGCGGAAACCGAGCTTTAATCTCTGTGGGTTTCATTCCCCGCTGCTTGCGGCGAAGATGTGTAGGTGCGGCTTCAGCCGCACATGTTCGCCTCGGAATATCAGGTGTCGGAGTCGGTTTTCTTCGACCCCGACACCCTAAGTGCGCCCGCTTGCGGCGGGATCGTTTATTTCAGGCGCTGCGACTGTGCTGCGTATGTTGTTCAATTTGCATCAGCAGTTCAGCCGTATTGAAGGGTTGCATAATAAAGTCGGTGGCGCCGGCATCCAGCCCGGATTTCACAAAGTCCATATCCGCCTGCTCCGCGAGCAGCAGGATCGGAATATTTTTCCAGGCGCTTAATTTTCGTATGTTGCGAATAAGACTGCAGTCGTGGTGCTGCAGAAAACAGACATCAAGAAATACCGCCAGCACCGGCGTCATGGTTTGAATCATGTCACGGGTGGTTTCGCAGCTTTCGGAGGTGATGACATCAAAGCCTTCGCGTGTGAGCATGTAGTTCAGGAGATAGGCGGTATGGGCGTCTTTTTCGATGACGAGCAGGGTTTTCTGTGTGTTTTTGACGGGCATTCAACAACTTACCTTGGGCTGCAAACAACGATGTTACTTGCTGTTATTCATCGGCGTCGCCTGTGGCGGGCTTTAGATAAATAGCTGTTCCGCTTTGCTTGACTTCTGAAAATGTGATGCTCATTTGCAATTTTTCCGGTTATTATTCGGTGATGCGAACGAGACTGAAATGGGGATTGCTGATCTGGCTGGCGCCGGCCATCGCCGCGCTTGCCGAAGGCTTTGCCTATCCGGCGGAACTGAATGCGCAACTGTTGCAGGCGTGGCGCGCCCAGCCGCCGGGTTATGTGCCGCGCACCCGCTATATGTGTGGCGAACAGCCCTGTTATATCAATCGTCTGATCCGCGAGCATTCCCCTTATTTATTGCAGCATGCTTACAACCCGGTGGACTGGTATCCCTGGGGGGAAGAAGCCTTCGCAAAGGCGCGGCGCGAAAACAAACCCATTTTCCTGTCGATTGGTTACGCCGCCTGTCACTGGTGTCATGTGATGGAGGAGGAATCGTTTGATAATACCGCGATGGCGGAAATTCTTAACCGGGGCTTCATCGCGATCAAAGTCGATCGTGAACGACGTCCGGACGTGGATGAATTTTTTGCCAATGTGGTGATGAATTTTCAGGGACAGCAGGGCTGGCCCATGTCGGTATTTCTGACTCCGGAAGGCAAGCCGTTTTATGCCGGCGGCTATTATCCCCCGGCGCAATTCCGCGCCCTGTTACAGCGTCTGGAAAAAGACTGGGCTGCGAATGAAAACGAACTGCGCGCGCAGGCGCAACAGTTGATGCAGACATTGCAGGCGGATGAAAAGAAAAAACCATCCGCTGACGGGCTGGATGACAAATTGCGCCAGCAGGCTCTGCGGCGGATTTACAGCATTTTCGACAGCTATCAGGGCGGCTTTGGCGAGGCTGCCAAGTTCCCTCGTGAACCCTGGCTGTTCCTGTTTCTCGATGACAGTTACGGCGCGGCGCAAAATAGCGATTCGCCAACCGTACTGCGAACGACGCTCACACACATGGCGCTGGGCGGGATTTATGATCAACTGGGGGGCGGTTTTCATCGCTATGCGGTTGATCCGTACTGGACGACGCCGCATTTTGAAAAAATGCTTTACAACCAGGCTTTGCTGGTGAGCCTGTATCTGCAGGCGGATGCGATTCAGGCTGATCCGCTTTATCGACGTGTGGCGCGACAGACGCTGGACTTTATGCTGCGCGAGTTGATGTCTCCCGAAGGCGCGTTTTATGCGGCGCTGGATGCGGACAGCGAAGGCGAAGAAGGCCGTTATTATCTCTGGCGAATCGAGGAGTTTGAAAAAATATTAGGCCGTGAAGATAGTCGCTTTGCCGCTGAAATTTATGATGTAGATGAATATGGCGAAGTCGGCGGCGGCAATGTTTTACACCTGCAGGCGCTGCCACAGGGCGCGGCCCTGCAGCGCCTCGATCGCATCCGGGCAAAGTTGAAACAGGCGCGCGCGCAACGCGTGCGCCCGGCGCGGGATGAAAAAATTATCATGGGCTGGAATGCGTTGACGATCACGGCACTGGCCGAAGCGGGCTATTATCTGGAACAACCGGCCTATCTACAGGCCGCCGCTAAAGCGGCGGAGTTCATCTGGACAAATATGCAGATCGAGCAGGGGTTTCAACGCATTTACTTTCGCGGCAAGCCCAGCGAAGCGGCGCAACTGAAAGATTACGCCTTTTATTTGCAGGCGCTGATCACGCTGTATGACATTCAGGAGGACAGGCGATGGTTGCGACGGGCGGAAAAAGTTGCCGGGATGCTGGAACAACGTTTTGCCGATGCCGAAGGCGGCGGCTTTTTTCAGGCGGTCGAAAATATCGAGACGCCGGTGCTGGTCAGGCCGAAGTCAGCCTTCGATAAAACATTGCCGGCAGGCAATGCAATCGCCGCGCGCATGTTGATGCGGCTGGCGCGGCGAACGGATAATCCCGCCTATGAAAAAAAGGCGCGCGCCGTCCTCACCGCCTTTGCCGCCGATGTGCAGGAAGTGCCCAGCGCCCATGCCGGCCTGTTGATCAGCGCGCATGAAATCAACCAGGGCGAACAGCCCCTGCCGGTGTATGCCGCACGCGGTCATGCCCGAATTGACGCTGTTATTCGTCCGCTGAATAAAAACCGTTACCGGCTGCAAATTGAACTGAAACTGGATGAAGGCTGGCATGTCAATGCGCATGTCCCGATTGAAGATTATTTGATCCCCACGCGGATAGAGCTTGCCGATGCGGAGCAATGGAAACTGGAAGAAGTAAGCTACCCGCAGGCCGAACGCCTGAGTCTGGGCTTCAGCGAGACGCCGCTGGCCTTGTATCTGGGACGCACCGTGATTAACGCCGGTTTGATCAAGGGGTCGATAAAAACCGGCCCGGTTATACAACTACAGCTTCAGGCCTGTAATAATAGCCTGTGTCTGCCGCCTGAAAAATTGAAACTGTATCCGCGGCAGTCTTTGCCGCAATCACGAAAAAAACAGGATTAAGCATGAACGAAGAAAAAATGATTGAACGACTGGTGCAGGTGAGTCTGGATACCGCCAGAGCGATGCTGGATGAATATGAACTGGTGATTCCTTTTGGCATCCGGGTCTTTAGCGACAGTGAGGATGTCACCATGAATTGTCCGGCGGATCAAAACCGGGATGCCGACTGGGATGAACAGATTGATCTGGTGGTGGCGGAGTTGCGCGAGTTTGTGAAAAATGAAAATGTCTATGCCACCGCACTGGTCACCAGTCTCGAAGCCGACTCGGAAATGGGCATCGGCCTGCAGGTCGAGACATCGCTGTCATCGGCATTGTTTGTTTTTCCCTATGAGAAAAAAGACGGGCAATGGAAAATTGAACCGGAACCGGTACAGTCAGAACCACTGAGAGACAGTGTGTTTTCCGGCTGATATATTGTTGTGTGCTTCTAAATAAGTGTTCCAAATACTTGTACACCTATGGAACAGCGATGAAACTGTAGGTACGGCTTTTACCCTTCGGGTACAGGTACGATTGAAATCGCACCTACAACAGGCTCGGGAACACATAGTGTACTGGAATTAGGAACACTTATTTAGGGAAGCTCTGATTAATTCCGCCGTTCGTGGTGAAGTCCTGAGCCTGACGAAGGGTCGAACCATGAACGCTAAGAATTGTAAAATCATAATGTTATATGGTCACCCTTCGACAAGCTCAGGGCGAACGGAATTAATCAGAGGTTCCTTAGGGAGTTTTCTCTAAACTTAATAACTTGCTGAAAAGGAATTTTGTAAAAGTATGACAGTATTAGTTTTGTCGTTGACTGCACAGGAAACAGAATGAAGAATCCAGACAGAGAGACAGTTTCTCGTCTGGAGGAACTCCCTAATGTCGGGAAAGCCATAGCCACTGATCTTCATTTGATTGGCGTTGCCCATCCAAAAGATCTGATTGGAAAGGATGCTTTTGATATGTATAAAAAGCTTTGTGCAATATCAGGGCAAAGGCACGATCCATGTGTTATTGATGTGTTTATGTCAGTTGTTCATTTCATGGAAGGCGGGGAAGCTCTTCCGTGGTGGTCGTTTACTGAATACCGGAAAAATAACCAAAGCCGAAAATAAAACGAGATTCAGGTGTCAAAGTCAGATTCAGCCAGGGTGTTGATTTCAGGGACGCCGCATCAAGTTTGACTCCGACACCTGCACGTAAAAGCAACAGAGTAAAGTGACGATATGAGTGAAGCGGGACTTGCGCAATCAGAACTGGCCCGACTGGGCTATGCGCATTATTACCAGATGTTATCCGATCAGGTTCGGATGACGGCGTATCATCAGGCGATTCGTAAAACGGTCAGGCCGGGCGATGTGGTGGTCGATCTGGGCGCAGGAACGGGGATTCTCGGTTTATGGGCCTTACAGGCCGGTGCGGAAAAAGTTTATGCGATTGAAAAAACCGATGCCGTTCATCTTGCCCGGGAGTTGGCGCGCGCTAATCATTGCGAAGATAAAATAGAATTCATTCAGGCGAATTCCATCGATGTGGAGTTGCCGGAAAAAGCTGATGTGCTGGTTTCAGAAACACTGGGCAGTTTCGGCGTCGATGAGAATACGCTGGCCTTTACTCGTGATGCGGTGACGCGGTTTTTAAAAGCCGATGCGAGGATTATTCCGCAGGCGCTGGAACTCTATGTTGCGCCACTGGATGATGCCGGGGTATATCGCAAACTGGATTTCTGGCGACAGATCCCGGAGCTTGATTTTTCTCCGGCGTTTGAACTGTTCTCCAGAAAGATCATGATTGAATCGGTTAAGCCGCAGGGCCTGCTTGCGCCGGCAACCAATGTCGGACAACTGGATCTGACTAATCTTGCCGATACGGAATATCAGGCGCGGGTGTATATGCAGATGACAAAACCGGGCATACTTCACGGCGTGGCCGGCTGGTTTCACTGTCGTCTGTGTGAGGGCATCAATATTAATACCGCGCCGGATCAGCCGGAGACACACTGGAAGCAGGCCTTTTTTCCTTTTCGAGATCCTATTGAAGTGATTGCCGGTGATGTGCTGGACTGGTCTGTCTTGATCGGCGCAAAAGGTACAAACAGCGATGACACCCTGATTCGCTATGATTACCGTTGCACCCAATTAAAAAACGAAGCCCCGGAAAATGAATCCGGCAATGCGACTGTTAAGCGCGCTCCCGGACGCAATGATCCCTGTCCCTGTGGCAGTGGCCGGAAATATAAAAAGTGTTGTCTTTAGAGTAATTTAAATTGAACCGGATTCGATTCAATTGGTCGCAGTCTGTAACTTTAGGTAATCAATCTATGCATAACAGCCTGGTGAGCGCGTGAAAATGAAACAGACAAATAATTCAGAACGCGGGGTTCACATTTCGCCCTGGGAAAAATCTTTCGACAAGGTGATTACTCCGTTCGAAGAATTTATTCACCGGCAGACCACCAGTGGCATGTTGTTAATGGGCACAGCGATTCTGGCGCTGGTGCTGGCCAATAGCGCGCTTTCGGGATTTTATTCCAATCTTCAGCACATGATGATCAGTATCAGCATCGGTAGCTGGAGTCTGGAAAAAAGCCTGCATCACTGGGTGAATGACGGGCTTATGGCGCTGTTTTTCTTTGTTGTCGGGCTGGAACTCAAACGGGAAATGATGGTCGGGGAACTGGCGGATATGCGCAAAGCAGCGCTGCCCATGATCGCGGCTGTCGGCGGTATGCTGGCGCCGGCGTTTATTTATCTGGGTTTTAATCCTGTCGGTGAGGCTGCGCGTGGCTGGGGTATTCCGATGGCAACGGATATTGCTTTTGCGATTGGCGCGCTGGTGTTGCTGGCGCATCGTGTTCCCAAATCCCTGATTACTTTCCTGGTCGCGCTGGCGATTGTCGATGATCTGGGCGCGGTTGCTGTGATCGCTGTTTTCTATACCGATACTCTGGTGTACGACGCCCTGTTTATGGCCCTTGGCCTGTTGGGCTTGTTGATCGCCTTTAATATGGCCGGGATTCGACGGATTTCCCCTTATGCCATCGTTGCAGTATTCCTCTGGTATTTTTTACTGAAGTCCGGCGTACACGCCACTATTGCCGGTGTGCTGGGCGCGTTTACCGTACCGGCGATTCCAAAATATGATCCGGAACGTTTTAGCCAGCAAATGAAAAACCTGATGGCGCGCTTTGATAAAAGCTACCGGCCCGGGGAAAGTATTCTGACCAATATTGAAATGCGTTCGGTGGTGCAAACATTGGAAAACGGTATTCTGAAAGTAGAAGCGCCATTGCAACGACTGGAACATGCCTGGCATCTTCCGGTGGCCTTTCTGGTAGTGCCGATTTTTGCGCTATTTAATGCCGGCATTCCCCTGCAACTGGGTTCTCTCTCTGAGACGTTGAGCCATCCCGTGACGCTGGGGATTGGGGTGGGTCTGATTGGCGGCAAGTTTATCGGTATTACCCTGAGCAGCTGGCTGGCGATTAAACTGGGCGTGGCGCAACTACCGCCCGGAATACGTTTTACCCAGATTGCCGGGGTTTCATTACTCGCAGGCATCGGCTTTACAATGGCGATCTTTATTGCCGAACTGGGGTTTGCCGCGCAGCCTGACTATCTACTCAAAGCCAAAACTGGCATTTTAGCGGCCTCGTTATTGAGTGGTGTTCTCGGTTATGTCTGGCTCAGGTTGGTGGGTGATAAAAAAGAGTAAGTGAGGATTTATATCGTGATGCGATCGATGCGCTCGATGGCGGCATCATAGTTTTCTTTTTCGATCATGCCTTCTTCAAACAGGCGGGTGAGTTCCCGGCGTTCAAACTCCAGCATTTTGATCTTATCCAGATTCACATCCTGTGAGGCTAACAAAACCCGGGTTTTTAATTCATCGGTAAATTTTCGGCACTCTTTTTTATTGGGTTTGTTATGCAGAATATGCAGCAAGGCGCAGTTGCCGTAACGACTGCGAAACTCCATGACATTCGGCGAACGATAGATAAACATCAGCAGCGAACCCAACGTCAGCAGTAACAGCACGATAACGAAAGGCAGCAGACGCTGCAGCATCTGCCCGTCAGGATGAAAAAACATAAAGCCGGTATAAACCAGCAGGGCGATGGAAAAATAAACCAGACTCATCATCCAACGCCATGAAAAGCTGCGTTGATGCACCGGCCAGGGTTGAAGCATATTGATTTTCAGAGTGTAGCTGCGCTCGCCTAACAGATTGGTTTTTTGAGCGCGAATATAATGATCGTTGTAGATTTCAAAACAGCGGACTTCGCCATTGCTGCTGGCTTTTTGCACCAGTTTGCGATTGACAATTTTTTCAGGGGGCGATGACATACGTATCTGTAAATACCATTTGTGAGTACAGCTTTTTTATTTTGCAGAAATCATACCGGAAAAACTGAAGAATGAAAGCGGCCGGGCAATTTTGTTTGCCGGCGGGTTTTATTTACCTGAATCGGGTTTATTTCGGGAACTCGGCGGGATTGCCCGAGTCACAGGATTAGCCCACATTAGACATATTCTAAAATTAACCGCCTACTGGAGACAGCCATGCTCATCAAAAAACCGGCAGAGATTAAGGCGAGCGAGATTACTGACAAATCCGTTTATCTTCAACGACGGCGATTTCTCGGCAGAGCCAGCCTGCTGGGAATCGGCCTGAGCGCGTCGCTGCCGGGGCGGGTGCTGGGGCAAAACCGGCAAGCCCTGCAATTCAACAAAAATCAGGCTTACTCGACGGGCGAAGCCCTGACCGAACGCGGCAAGATCACGGCCTATAACAATTATTATGAATTCGGGACGGATAAATACTCCCCGGCCAAACGCGCGCATACTCTGACGACGCACCCCTGGTCGGTCACCATCGAAGGCGAAGCGGACAAAACCGGGGTATTCAATCTCGAAGATATTTTAAAAAACCGGCCGCTGGAAGAGCGCATTTATCGACTGCGTTGCGTTGAAGGCTGGTCGATGGTGATCCCCTGGGTCGGGTTTCCGCTGGGGGATTTGCTCAGGGAATTTGCGCCCAACTCAAAAGCCCGCTTTGTCGAATTCACGACGCTGGCGCGGGCTTCGGAGATGCCGGGCCTGAGCCGCCCGGTGCTGGACTGGCCCTATGTGGAAGGCCTGCGCATCGACGAAGCCATGCATCCTTTGACCCTGCTGGCGGTGGGATTGTATGGCGAAACCCTGCCCAATCAGAATGGTGCGCCACTGCGTCTGGTGGCGCCGTGGAAATACGGTTTCAAGAGCATCAAGTCCATTGTCAAAATTCGTTTCACCGACCAGCAACCGGTGAGTTCATGGACCCGGGCCAATGCGCGCGAATACGGTTTTTATTCCAATGTTAATCCCGACGTGGCGCATCCGCGCTGGAGCCAGAAGCGCGAGCGGCGCATCGGGGACTTTCTCAAACGCAAGACCCTGATGTTCAATGGCTATGCGGATCAGGTCGCTTCTTTGTATCGCGGCATGGATCTGAAAAAGTATTTTTAGGCGATGATGATGTTTATTTTCGCTCCCCTCCCCCGGACAGGATAACGGTGAATATTTTTATCAAACTCAAACCGCTTGTCTGGCTGATCTGCCTGCTGCCGCTGGGCTGGTTGAGCCTGGCCTTTGTCAATGATGAGCTGGGCGCGAATCCCTTTGAAGTGTTGACCCGGGACAGCGGAGAATGGA
>WFVC01000032.1 GCA_015491815.1 Gammaproteobacteria bacterium
ATGGTGGCCACGGATGTGGCGGCGCGTGGTCTGCATATTCCGGATGTCAGTCATGTGATTAACTTTGATTTGCCGCAGGATGCAGAAGACTATGTTCACCGTATCGGGCGCACCGCCCGTGCGGGCGCCAAAGGTGACGCCATCAGTTTTGCCTGTGATGAATATGTCTTTTCCATGCCGGAAATTGAAGAGTATGTCGGTCATAAAATACCGGTGCAGAAAATTACTTCCGAGTTATTGCTGGAACCACAGCCGCCGTTGAAAATTGAACGCAAACCCCGGCGTCAGGGTGGGGGGCGCGGCTCGTCTCGTGGAGGCCGTTCAGGAAATTCTTCGCGGCGACATCGTTCCCGCCGTTCCGGGTGATGGGCTGCAGGTTCGATTTTTAGTGAACAGGTGCGACTGAAGTCACACCTACAGATCGTATCTACAGGCTACCATCCATAGTTATGGGTGATTTCCTCGCCCGGTTCGATATCACGCAAGGCGCAAACTTCCAGTGAATCATAATAGGCGGCGTTAGGCTGGTTGTCGTGATTGATATAGCGTAAGTAACAGCGTACTTCAAACCCCTGATCATCACTCAGCCAGAGCACGTGTGGCCCGTCGACATCCGTATGGCGACCCTGCGCAATGCCGATCACCTGCCCGGCGCGAATGGGTTTTCTGGCAAACAGCCCCTTGCCGTGAATGGAACTGTTGGAGACAGTGACCAGCGGATTGTCGCTGCGAGTCTGAATTTTGGGCATCGGTGTTTCCTCCGATTGAAATGTAAAATTATATTAGCGTTTCTGCTGTTGCCGCCAGAGCTGGAAATTGGGTTGGGTTCGGTAGGCCTTGCTGTTGATGTAGGTCAGGACATTTTGCAGCCGGTAAAACCAGACCACTGAATCAATGCGAATAATTTCCCGGCCCCGTTCATCGAAAAAGATTAATGTAGGCGCATAATCCAGATTCAAGCTTTGCGCCCATTTATCGCTGTGGCTTTTTTTCCCATTCGGCGTGATAAGGGGGGTGCTGGCGGTCATATCCAGTTGCACGACATCGAGTTGATCCAGCAGGCTGCGGATGCGGGGATCGTTCAGCGGCCCGCCGTGCAGAACATCGCAGGCATGACAGCGAGGTCGTTCGTAGGCGACCAGCAGAGGACGATCGGCGGCAATGCGGCTGCGATCAAGCATGTAGGGTGGGGGCAGCGCGTTGTCGAGTTCATTAAGTCCATCTTTGCCGTAACGGAAGGCTTTTTCCGCGCGCGCGAGATACAGATTAAACGACTCCCGTTTGTAATGGCCATCGGCCACATATTCCAACGCCGCGCGAAACTGATAGGGTGGGCGGTAACCACGCAGGCGTAGAGCTTCACGCCCCCGGGTGTCGTAAAACACCAGCGAGGGGGTGAAGTTGGTATTCTGGGCGACGGCATAGGTTTTTTCCGTCCAGTTTTTACCGTCAAAGTCGACGACCGGCTTTTGTCCGCGCACGTTGATGGCGATGACATCGAAATTTTTCAGCGTATAGTTGAGAATATCTTTCTGACCCCAGTTGTTCTCAAGCTGGGCTTTACAATAAGGGCAGCGTTCCTGACCAAAGTAGATAATCAGGCCTTTTTTACCGCTTTCCCGGGCATCGGTTAAATCTTCGGCCAGTTCGAGAAAGCTCATTTTGAACCAGTCCGGCAGTACGATGTTATCTTTCAGAGGTTGATCATCGAAGATTAAATCATCGTCAGGATTGGCGTAGTTGCTGTGGGAAAATAACAGCAGCAGGGAGAGCAGGATGCTGAACAAATAGATTTTCGCAGGAAGCTCTGGCATGGTTGATAAGTTGCGCGGCAATTTTCATTGTTATCTTAACTATAAGTATTGCATAGATATGACTATCAAAGTAGCGATCTCCTACGGAGAATTCCTCGACAAACTGTCGATTCTTGAAATCAAAAGCGAACGCATCAGCGATCCCGGCAAGCTTGAAAATATTAATCGGGAGCGAGCCTTATTGCAGAAATTCTGGATGGAAGACCCCAAATCCGGGGTCGATATTCAGGCGGAAATGCGTGAGATGAAAGCGATTAACGAGAAACTCTGGAAAATTGAAGATGATATCCGCGACAAGGAACGCGTGCGTTGCTTTGATGAGGAATTTATCCGCCTTGCGCGCGCCGTTTATTACACCAATGATGAGCGTGCGGATGTTAAGCGCCGTTTGAACGAGAAGCTGGGTTCGGAACTGGTCGAAGAAAAATCTTATACCAATTATCAGTAAACCGGCCTCTCGCACCTCCGCTCAGGAGGCGTTGCTGGATGAATCGTCCTTGTTGGCTTCTTCGTCGCCCAGATCGCCGCAGCGATTGTGCAATGCCTGCAGGCCACTGTTATCCAGTATTTTAATATGTTTGCGTTCGACCTGTAACAGGCCCTGATCCTGAAACTGGGTGAACAGGCGGCTAACTGTTTCCACCGCCATGCCCAGCAGGTTGGCGATGTCGCTGCGCGACATGCTGAGATTGAACTCGGTAGATGAAAATCCGCGCGCCTGATAACGCTCCGAGAGGTTTACCAGAAAACTGGCCAGCCGGCTGTCCACGGGCAGTCGGGCGAGAATGGTCATATGACACTGGTCGTGGCGGATTTCTTCGCTCATGAGTGAGAGCAGGTGATGTTGCAGACCGGGAATTTCCTGACTCAGGGCTTCGAGACGTTCATAGGGCAGTTCGCAGACGCTGGTGGTTTCCAGCGCCATGGCCGAGCAGATATGCTGGTTGCTGCTAATCGCATCCATGCCCATGAGTTCGCCGGGCAGGTGCAGGCTGATGATTTGATCGCGACCATCGCGGGTGCTGGTGAAGGTTTTCAGGCTGCCGGAGCGCACCGCGAAAACGGACACAAAAGGATCGCCGATGCGGTAGAGATATTCGCCTTTATCGACAGGGCGGCGGCGTTTGATGATTTTGTCGAGTTTGTCCAGATCGCCTTCGGCCAGCCCCATGGGCATACACAGTTCAAACAGGCTGCAGCTTTGGCAACGGGAGCGGATTTCATCGAGTTTTACAATACTGTCTTTTGGCATTCGGTCACCCTGTAGCAAGATCCGGGAATACTGGCGAGAAGACCCCCTGTCAATGCCCGCGCAACGTTCGGACATTTCTGCCCGAGATTGAAATTTTAGTAAATTATCAGACATGAATATACTCATTTCTGCAGATAATTGACAAAAGTCATTGTTTCTTAAGAAAGGACTCAGGTATTACGCGATGATTTTAAGTACGCCGGTCTTTCACCCGCGTGGGAATCCGCGTTATCCTTAGCGCCTGTTCAACATGATTTAGGGTGGCCGATTACGCCGCCGGATGGATTTAACCCGATTGGGAGTTCAAATTATGGCAAAGCGTCAGGCCACCGTGTCGCGCGAAACCCTGGAAACGCAGATTGAAGTCAGTCTGGATCTGGATGGCAAGGGCGACGCCCGGTTTGAGACCGGCGTGCCCTTTCTGGAGCACATGCTGGATCAGATCGCCCGGCATGGCATGCTGGATTTGAGCGTGACGGCGCGTGGCGATGTGCACATCGATGATCACCACACGGTGGAGGATATCGGCATTACTCTGGGGCAGGCCTTTAATCAGGCGCTGGGCGACAAAACCGGGATCTATCGCTATGGCCATGCCTATGTGCCGCTGGACGAAGCCCTGTCCCGGGTGGTGATCGATTTCTCCGGACGGCCGGGACTGGTGTATAAGGTGACGTATCCGCGCGCGCGCATTGGCAGTTTCGATGTGGATTTGCTGGCCGAGTTTTTTCAGGGCTTTGTGAATCATGCGCAGGTGACCCTGCACATTGATAATCTGCGCGGCGATAACGCCCACCATATTGCCGAAACCGTGTTCAAGGCTTTCGGACGCGCCCTGCGAATGGCGTTGTCGCCCGATCCCCGCATGGCCGGAATCATGCCTTCAACCAAGGGCCGCCTCTGAAACGAGGCGGCCTGTTCCAGATAATTTAACGGAAAAACCAGATGAGCCGTGTAGCAGTTATTGATTATGGTATGGGCAACCTGCATTCCGTGGCCAAGGCGCTTGAGCATGTCAGCGAGAAAACCGAGGTGATTGTTAGCGCGGACGCCGGGGACATCCTGCGGGCGGATCGCGTCGTGCTGCCGGGGGTGGGCGCGATTCGCGACTGCATGGCGGAAATTCACCGGCTGGGGCTGGATGAGGTGGTGCGCAAGGTGGCGGACTCAGGCCGACCCCTGCTCGGCGTCTGTGTCGGCATGCAGGCAATGATGGACTTTAGCGAGGAAAATGGCGGTACGGACTGTCTGGGACTTTTCCCCGGACGGGTCGAGTATTTCGGCGAGGATCTGCGGGATTCGACAAGCGGTGAAAAACTGAAAATTCCGCACATGGGCTGGAACCAGGTGCATCAGGAGGCCGCCCACCCTCTCTGGAATGATATCACGCAGGACGCCCGTTTTTATTTTGTACACAGCTATTTTGTGCATCCGGCCGAGGCCGAACTGAGTATGGCGAGCAGCGAGTATGGTCGCCGCTTCTGTGTGGCGGTGGCAAAAGACAACGTGTTTGCGGTACAGTTTCATCCTGAGAAAAGCCAGCATGATGGCCTGCAGTTGTACAAAAACTTTTTGAACTGGACCCCCTGACAGATAACACAGCCGAAAAACTGACATCAGTAGAAAATAAAGAAGAGACTCCCATGTTGCTAATACCCGCCATTGATCTCAAGGATGGAAAATGTGTACGCCTGCGTCAGGGACGCATGGAAGATGAAACGGTGTTTTCAGATGATCCCGTGGCCATGGCCGGACGCTGGGTCGAGGCCGGCGCGCGGCGCCTGCATATCGTTGATCTGAACGGCGCCTTTGACGGCAAGCCGGTCAATGCCGGGGTGGTGCATGAGATTGCCGCCGCCTATCCGGATCTTCCCATCCAGATTGGCGGCGGTATTCGCGACGAGGATACGGTGCAGACCTATCTCGACGCCGGGGTGGAATACGTGATTATCGGCACCAAAGCGGTCAGCGCTCCGCACTTTGTCAACGACCTGTGTCTGGAGTTTCCCGGGCATGTGATCGTCGGCCTGGATGCGAAAAACGGCAAGGTGGCCATCGATGGCTGGTCCAAACTGTCCAAGCATGATGTCATCGATATGGCCAAACATTTTGAAGAAGACGGCGTCGCCGCCATTGTCTACACCGATATTGGCCGTGATGGCATGATGACCGGCGTCAACGTGGAATCGACAGTGAAGCTGGCGCAGGCCATCAACATCCCGGTGATTGCTTCCGGCGGCATCACCAATATGGACGATATTCGCGCCCTCTGCGAGGTCACCGATGAAGGCGTCATGGGCGCGATCACCGGCCGCGCCATCTACGAAGGCACGCTGGATTTTGCCGAAGGGCAGAAGTTGGCGGATGAACTAACGTCTTGAAGATCAAACGCAAAGGCGCAAAGACGCAGAGAACGCAAAGATTTTTTGATTAAGAAAAACCTGAGTGATATGAACCCTTTAACAAAATATTTTTGTTTTTTCTTCGCGTTCTTTGCGCCTCTGCGTCTTTGCGTTGAAAAAGATCCGCGATGAGCCTCGCCAAACGCATCATTCCCTGCCTCGATGTGGACAACGGCCGTGTGGTCAAGGGCGTGCAGTTCGTGGATATCCGCGATGCCGGGGATCCGGTGGAGATTGCGCGCCGCTATGACGAACAGGGCGCGGACGAGCTGACGTTTCTGGATATTACCGCCAGCTCCGACGATCGGGAAACCATGGTGCA
>WFVC01000033.1 GCA_015491815.1 Gammaproteobacteria bacterium
ATCTGAATGCCGCCGGCTGGTCCTTGGGACGCACGCTCTCGAGTGAAGAGTTTCAGACGCTGGAAGCCTGGCGGGAATTACTGGCCGACTTCGCCCGCCTTAATTTGATCAGTGGCAAAATAAAATTCAACGAGGCGCTTGCTCAGTTGCGGCAACTGGCCGGCGAACAGCTGTTTCAGCCCGAGTCGGAGGATGCGCCGGTGCAGGTTCTGGGGGTATACGAAGCCGGTGGTCTGCAATTCGACGCCTTATGGTTGATGGGAATGACGGATACGGTCTGGCCGGCGACTGCGCGTCCCAATCCGTTTATTTCGCTGGCGTTGCAACGCCAACATGATATGCCGCACGCCACTGCTGCGCGTGAGTTAGCGGTGGCGCGTCAATTAACGCGACGGTTGCTGGCAAGCGCGGCGAGGGTCATCGTCAGTTATCCCGCGAATGGCGAGGCAGCGGAAGCCCTGCGTCCCAGCGCCTTATTCAAGTCTCTGCCGCGGCTGGATAAGTCCGCGTTGGACAGTTGGCGGGGGCAGCGCTGGCAGGATCGTATTTATCAGCAACGCCAATCCGAATTACTCCTTGAGGATGCCGCCCCGGCGATTGATCTTGAGGCTGAAAAAATTCGCGGCGGCAGCAGCATTATACGCCTGCAATCGAACTGTCCCTTTCGCGCCTTTGCCGAACTGCGTTTAGCCGCGCGTCCGTTTGCGCAGGTGGATATTGGTCTGGATAGCATGTCGCGCGGCACGCTGGTGCACCGGGTGCTGGAACTGGTCTGGGATACGCTGGAGTCACAGGCCTGCCTGCATCAGCTTGATGGAACGGGCCGGTTACACAAACTGGTGGAAGCGATGACCGGCGTGGCGATCAGGGAAATGCAACAGTCATTGCCACAGCAGTTCAGCGGTGAATATTTAAAACTGGAATCGAGCCGACTGCAGGATTATGTGATGCGCTGGCTGGAGATTGAAAAACAGCGCACGCCATTTAAGGTTATTGAAACCGAGCAGTTGCTTGAGGTGCGCATCCGCGATATTCCCATTCGCCTGAAACTGGATCGCATCGACGAACTGGAGACAGGCGGTTATCTGGTGATCGATTATAAAACCGGGAAGGTGGCCGCCGGCCAGTGGTTTGGTGAGCGCCCGGAAGAACCCCAGTTGCCGCTTTACGCCAGCGTGATGCAGGAACCGCTGGCGGGGATTCTGTTCGCCCAGTTGCAGGCGAAAGAGCTGGCGTTTAAAGGCGTCAGCAAAGAGTCGGGACTGGTTCCCAAAGTAAAAAGTTATGAGGAAATGAAACAGACCCGGGATCTGCCTGACTGGTCAGCGGTGCTGGATAACTGGAAAAACACCGTCGACAATCTGGCGAATGATTTTAAAAACGGAAAAGCGGAAGTCGATCCGATCAAGCCGGGGACGACCTGCCGCTATTGCGAGTTAAGCACGCTCTGTCGTATTCATGAACAGGATCGTCAGGCGGATGAGCTTGAAGAGGGGCAAGCATGAGTCAGTATTCTACGCCCGTCGATCAGCGCGCGCGTGAACGGGCGATTGATCCCGCGCAGTCGTTTATTGTGCAGGCGCCCGCCGGTTCGGGCAAGACAGGCCTGCTTACCCAGCGTTATTTGAAATTACTCAGTTGCGTTGAACGGCCGGAATCCATTGTTGCGATCACCTTTACCCGCAAGGCGGCGGGCGAAATGCAGGCGCGCATTCTGCACGCCCTGCAGCAGGCGCAGGCGGGAATTGAACCGCAGGCGGAATACGAAAAACTCACCTGGCGTCTGGCCTGCGAGGCATTGCTGCGGGATCAGACCGAGGGCTGGTGCTTACTGGATAATCCGGGGCGTCTGCAAATACAGACCTTTGATTCCTTCTGCAGCAAACTGGCGGCGCAAATGCCGCTGCTATCCCGCTTTGGCGCCACGCCCGCAGTAACCGAAGATGGCCGGCCGCTTTACCTACAGGCGGCGGAGGCAAGTCTGAAGGAACTGGAAGCGCAAAACGAACGTTCACCACATGTCGCTGTATTATTGCGCCATCTGGATAACCGGCTGGACAAGCTGCGCGAACTATTGGCGGATATGCTGGCGCGGCGCGATCAATGGTTGCGTCATGTGGCCGATCCCGGCAACCCCCAGCTTGAGCGCGATAATATCGAACTGGCCCTGCAACATCTTGTTGAAGAAGCGCTCCTGCATTTGCAACAAACGATGCCGAAGGACAAGGGAGACGAACTGCTGAATCTGTTGCGCTTCGCCGCGAATCATTGTCCGCATGATTCACCTGTTCGTCATTGTCAGGACATCGAGGCGCTTCCCGCTGCGGATGTTTCGGCATTGGAACAATGGCGGGCGATTGCCGATCTATTGCAGACCGCAAGCGGCGGTTGGCGCAAGAGCGTTACCATCAAACAGGGCTTTCCCGCGCCCGGCAGTAGCAAAAACAAGGAAGAAAAAGCCCGTCTCAAAGAGATGAAAGATCGCATGCAGGCCTTATTGGCCTCGCTGGATGAACATGAATATTTTCGCATGGCGCTGGCCGGGTTAAAGCGTTTGCCGGCGACTCACTACAGCGAACAGGAATGGGCCATCCTCGATGCGCTGTTTGCGCTGTTGCCTTTTTGCGTGGCGCATTTACGCATGGTCTTTCAGGAAAAGGGCGAAGTTGATTTCGGCGAAATTTCCATGAGCGCAACACAGGCGTTGGGGCAGGGCGATGAACCCACCGATCTGGCCTTAAAACTGGACTATCGGGTTCAGCATTTATTGGTGGATGAATTTCAGGACACCTCCATTAACCAATATGAATTGATTAAAAATTTAATTGCCGGTTGGGAAGAGGAGGATGGCCGCAGTCTGTTTCTGGTTGGCGATCCCATGCAATCGATTTACCGGTTTCGTGAAGCCGAAGTGGGTCTGTTTCTGGAAACCTGCGAATACGGACTGGCGCATAAAAAACTGAACTTCCTGCAGTTGCAGGTTAATTTTCGATCCTGCAAAAATATTATTGACTGGGCGAATCAGCATTTCCCGCATATTTTTCCCGCGAATAATGATCCGGTTATCGGCGCGGTGAGCTATGCGCCTTCGGTCGCCGCAAACAATGAAACCACAGATCCGGCGGTTGAGGTGCATGCCGCCATCGGCCGCGATGATCGGGATGAAGCCGAGAAAATCGCCGAGATCATTCGCGCAACAAAAAGCCATTCACCCGAGCAGAGTATCGCCATACTGGTGCGTAACCGTAACCATCTGTTGGCGATTACGAACAGTCTCCGGGAAAAAGCGATCCGCTTTCATGCGATTGATATTGATGCGCTGATTGATCGGCCTGTGGTTCAGGATCTCATGGCCCTGAGCCGGGCCTTATTGCACCCGGCTGATCGCATCAGCTGGTTGTCGGTTTTGCGCGCGCCATTTTGTGGCCTTACTCTGAAGGATCTGCATCGACTTTGCGCCAATGAAGCAGAGCAAACCGTGATCCGCCTGTTGCAGGATCAGAACAGGCTGGCGCGTTTATCTGACGATGGCCGGCAGCGTATCCAACGCGTACTGCCGGTATTGGCGCAGGCGCTGGAAAATCGGGCGCGTGAAAATTTACGCGATCAGCTTGCGTCTGTCTGGCTGGCGCTGGGTGGGCCGGCCTGCCTGCAGGATGAGAGCGCGATGGCCGATGCGGATGCTTTTTTTGAGTTGCTGGAACAATGGAATGATCGTGACGAAGTGGACGCGTTAGAGGAATTACAGTCGCAGGTTGAACGGCTCTATGCCAAACCGGATGCGCGTTTATCGGCGGATGATAATCCGGTGCAACTGATGACCATACATAAGGCCAAAGGGCTGGAGTTTGATACGGTGATCATTCCCGGTCTGGGCAAAGCGCCCCGGGGCGATAGCGCCCGTCTTCTCTACTGGCTGGAACAGCCGGGCATGGCCGGAGAAACCGATCTGCTGTTCGGGCCGATAAAATCGGCGCGCGATGAACCTAATAAAACCGCCGAGTATATTCAGGCGCTGGAGAATGAGAAAAAATTTATCGAGAATACCCGCCTGCTGTATGTGGCGGTGACGCGGGCGAAACAGCAACTGCATTTGTTTGCGCATGCCGAGATCGATCGGGATAGGCAACTCCGGCAACCGGGAAAGGACACCTTGCTGGCCTGTCTCTGGCCGGTGCTGAAAAATGTTTTTGCCGAGAAACTGGCGCAACACACGGTCGAAGATCATGAGCCGGAAATAAAGGCTGAAACCAGAATCGAATCTTCTCCCCGTTCGCGTTTACCGACGGACTGGCAATGTCCATCGCCACCGGCGGCGATTCAACGGGAACAGACGGGCGTATCGGATAATGTGCAGGAAAATCCGGATGCCGAACTGGAACTGGAATTCGACTGGGCGAGTGACACCGCGCGCCATGTCGGTATTGTCGTGCATCGTCTGCTAGAACAGATTGCTGTGCAGGGCGTCGAGCAGTACGCGCTTCCGAAGGCGGGTCTGCCGTCACTGGCTGAGTCCATGTTGATACAGGCCGGCGTCGCCCATGATGCATTAGCGCCGGCGGTTAAACAGGTGGGGCTGGCGATTGAGAACGCGCTGGCCGATGAGCGCGGTCGCTGGATACTTTCCAGTACGCACGAGCAGGCTGTCTGTGAACTGGCCCTGACGACCCGGGTTGATAACGAGGTGCGACGACTGGTGATTGATCGCAGCTTTGTTGATAAAGACGGCGTCCGCTGGATCATCGATTATAAAACCGGTGCGCATAGCGGCGGTGGACTGGAAGCCTTTCTCGACAGCGAGCAGGCGCGTTATCGTTATCAGTTACAGCGTTATGCCAGTGCGCTGCAAAAAATGGAATCACGGAAAATTAAAATGGCGCTGTATTTCCCGTTGTTGAAAGCCTGGCGGGAATGGGCTTGAAGTTATCGCTTAATTGTCAGGTTGTTCGCCTGAAGGCGAACCTACAGCTGGATCATACGTGGGTTGTTAAGTATGTGGGCACGTGTAGGTACGGCTTCAGCCGTACAAAATTTTTATTTTATAACTAAATAAGCGTTCCTAATTCCAGTACACTATGTATTACCGGGGTCTGTTGTAGGTACGATTTCAATCGTACCTACAATTCTACCGCTGTTCCATAGGTGTATTGGAATTAGGAACAGCTATTTAGCACAAAGCCCAACAATATGATTGTTATCCCGCACAACAGGACAACTGACTCACATCCTTGCTGAAAGTTTGCGCGCACAGCTTTAATCCCTCGACCATGGTTAAATAGGGGAAGAGCTGGTTCGCCAGATCATCAATGCTCATTTTATTACGAATCGCCAGCGCAGCGCTTTGTATGATCTCACCGGCATTTTCACCAATAGCATGACAGCCGATGATGTGGCCGGTTTTGTTTTCCGCGACCAGTTTAATAAATCCCCGAGTATCAAAATTCGCCAGTGCGCGAGGAACATTATCCAATGTTAGTGTGCGACTTGTGTTATCGATACCATGCAGGTTGGCCTGTTGTTCGGTCAGGCCGACCGAGGCTATTTGTGGTGAGGTGAAGATAACACTGGGCAGGATGGCAAGATCCAGTTCGCTATCGCCACCGCTCATATTGATGGCGGCGCGGGTGCCGGCGGCCGCCGCGACATAGACAAACTGTGGCTGGGTCGTGCAGTCTCCGGCGGCGTAGATGCTGTTCGAGGAGGTGCGCATGAAGCCGTCAATTTTGATCGCGCCTGTTTTATCGGTCTTAACACCGGCTTTGTCGAGATCCAGTTGTCCGGTATTGGCACGGCGGCCGGTCGCCAGCAGTAGGGCATCAGCCTGCAAAATCCGGCCATTAATGCTCAGCGAAAACAGCGCGCCATCATGAGAAACCCGATCTGGCGTTGTTTGCGTGAAAATATGAATGCCTTCATTTTCAAGAATAGATTTTATTTCTGTTTGAATCAGGTGATCTTCTTTTGACAATAACTGGTTACGCGCGATAAGCGTGACCTTGCAACCCAGATGATGAAAAGCCTGCGCCATTTCCAGCGCCGTGACGGAGCCGCCCAGAATAATTAAATGATCAGGCAGGCGTTTAGTTTGCAACGCTTCGGTCGATGTCCACCAGGGGGTATCCGCCAGCCCGGGAATGTCCGGGATATTTGTAGAAGCGCCGGTGGCAATCAGAATCCGATCGGCCTCAAGCCTGCTTTCATTGCCTTGCCCGTCTGTAATACCGAGGGTGTATTCATTTATGAAACGGGCAAAGCCCCTGATAAGACTGATGTCCGGGTTTTGTTCCAGTATTTTTTCGTATTTTGCATAGCGAAGTTCTTTGACACGCTTTTCCTGTTGGGCCAGCATTTTGCTGCGATCAATCTCAGGTGTATTTAAGGGGATGCCATCGAAGGCATGATGTGATTGATTGTGAACTATGCTGGCGGCGCGGATCATAATTTTTGATGGCACGCAGCCGATGTTGACGCAGGTTCCACCGATAACCTCGCCGGCTTCGATGATGCTGACCCGCGCGCCTTTTTCAACGGACTTTGTCGCGGCGGCGAAGGCGGCTGAGCCGCTGCCAATGATGGCGATATGCAGCTTGTCATCCCTTTTACGTGGCGCGCCGTGACGGTCGATGATTCGAACGCCATAGCCTGCCTCCTGAACGAGGTTTACTATTTGTTGCTCATTAATGGGATCAGTCGATTCAATGATAGCCCGTCCGTCATCAAATGATATCTGCGCCTTGATGCCGGGTAATGATTCCAGCGTCTTTCTGATTTTCGCCGCGCAGAAATCACAGGTCATGCCGGAGATGCGTAAGTGTAGAGTGGTCATTGTCATCCTATCCCTGAGATTTATTTTTTTAGTGATGAAGGATAGCCGGCGTTGGAGGTGGCGGCGATCAAGGCTTCGACACTGGTTTTATGTGGGTTGAATTTAACGGTCGCGGTTTTAGTGTCAAAGTCAGCCTGCGCGCTGATGACGCCGTCAATCTTTGTTAAGGATTTACGCACGGTGATCGGGCACATGCGGCAGGTCATATTTTCCACCGCAAGAGTGACAGTTTTTGCCGTGTCTGCTTCATTGGCCTGTACGGTTTGAAATAAAGAACCGCTGATGGCGGTCAGAAACATAAGTATAAAGATAATTTTTTTTAACATAGTGTGACTCCGTGTTAATCAATCAGATATTCTGCGTAATAGGGGAAGCTCAATAGTGCGACAATGAGCGTACTGAACAGCCAGAAAAGAATCCGCTGATTACGCCGGGTTTCGGGCCTGGCGCAGGGCTTGTCTGACTCGCAGGCAACCGGTAATAAATACAGTTTGCGAAAAGCCAGGAAAATAAAAACAAGGGTAATGACGATAAAAACCGGGCGAATCGGTTCCAGCGCCGTGAGCGTGCTGATCCATGAACCACCGATGCCCAGTGAGAGCAGAACCAGTGGCCCGACACAACAAAGCGAGGCGCCGACACTGGCGAGCATGGCGGCGATCAGTGAACGTTGACCGGTTTGTGACTGTGCTTCAGACATGAATGCCTCCTGATAATCATATAAAGGGTCATCCCTGACCTCCCCATCCTTAAGCACAAGCGTACACTCCGTACCATGGTACGGAGTCAAGCGTTATTTTCATTCCGCTGGATTTAATTTTTTTGCTGAGCCGTCGCTGTTCGATTGAAATCGAACCTGCAGGTAACTATTCACCCCTTACGGCTGTATTCAACGCAGAGGGCGCAGAGACGCAGAGCACGCAGAGATTTTTTAATGATCTTGCATCCTTTGCGTCTCCGCGTCCTCTGCGTTTATTCACGTTGCCAGAAAATATCCCGCGACTCTGTAGGTGCGGCTTCAGCCGCACATGTTCGCCTCGTAGTCTCCGCAGGGGGAAGGCGAACCTAGTGACGCAGTTTGCGGACGATGGGGCAGGGGCGATCTTTTTCTTCGCTGTGGCACTGGTCGATAAGCTGATCCAGTGTCTGGCGCAGACTCTCCAGTTCGCGGATTTGCGTATTGATTTGTTCACGTTTGGCTTCGGCGCGCAGGCGTACGCGCTGACAGGCGGATTCACCCAGCTCGATAAGCTCGGCGATTTCCTGCAGGCTGAAGCCCATCTGTTTGGCGCGTTTGATGAACTGCAGGGTCTCGACCATGCTTTCAGGGTAACGGCGGTAGCCGCTGGCTGGTTTGGGTGGCTCGTGGATCAGGCCGATGCGCTGATAATAGCGGATGGTTTCGACGTTAACCCCGGCCAGCCGGGCCAGTTGTCCAATGGTGAGGGTATTCATAAGGTAAGCTTAAGCCGGAAAATAGTTGAAATAAAGCCTTGACCTGGAGTTAGCTCCAGAAAGTATAGTGAAATCATCTGCCGGCTGCGGCGAATGTTTAGTAGTCTCTGATTAATTCCGTTCGCCCTGAGCCTGTCGAAGGGTGAACGGAATTAATCAGAGCGTCCTTAAATCTGAGGTCGGCGTCAGCCGCGCCCGAATCAGGAGAGAATGATGGGTATTCGCGTTGAGGTTTTTTCTTCCCCCGGCTGCAGTAAATGCGGCCATGCGCGGGAGCTGTTAAAAAAAATTGCGCTGGAAAAAGGCGAGGACTGTCTGAACTGGCGCGAGGTTAATATTCTCGAAGAGCTGGATTATGCCGTGAGTCTGGGCGTACTTTCGACTCCGGCGATTGCGATCGATGGCGAGCTGATCTTCACCGGCCTGCCTTCCGCGCGAAAATTGCAGGCGGTGCTGGAACAGCGAATCAAGGGAGCGGGCGCATGAGCGAACTATTATTAATCACGGCTGCGCTGCTGGGTCTGCTGGCGTTCTATGAACCCTGCACCATTGCCACTCATACGTTATTTTCAGTACGCGTGCAGCGGCAATCCGGGTCGGAACCGAGGATGAGCGTTTTGCAACTCTGGCTGGTGCGCAGCACTTTTCTTGTTGGCCTGCTGATGTTGGCGGTGAGTCTCAGCGCCCCCTTTGCATGGGCAGATTATATGCCGAGCCTGATCCTGACCCTGATGGCAACGGTCTACATTATTTCGCGCTTTGTCTATCTGCCAGTGCCGCATCTGGAAATCTACCGCCTGTTGCCGGGGGCGGATCGCTTGCCGGCCGCATGGCGTCTGGGTCTGACCCTGCCGGCCTGCACCTTGCCCCTGTTTCTGATTGTGATCGGTATGTCGATTCAGCTGGACTCACTTCCCGTTGCGGCGCTGGCCGGGCTGTTGTTTTCCAGCCTGTTTACCCTGCCGGTGTGGTGGGCCAGTCGCCGGGAAATAGAAGAAAAAGATCGGCAACGACTGGCGCAGCTTGCCCGGGCAACCCCCTTTATTACCGCCGGTCTGTTGTATAGTTCAGCCTTTATTCTGCTGTTGCCGATGCTGGATGTTTCCACGCTGGATCTGAAGTTGAGTCTGCAACAGGCCAGTCTCGCAGGCCTCGGGCTGGGTTTTCTGGTGGGACTGGTATTCAGTTTTAATCCGGTTTCCTTCGCCTCGATTCCGGTGATGCTGGCCTATGTGACAAAAGCCCATGAGCCGAAGCGCGCGCTGGCGCTGGGCGCCGCCTTTGTCGCCGGTATGCTGGTAACGCATGTGGTGCTGGGTGTAGCGGCGGCGTTGGGCGGGGAATGGGTAAAGGCGGTAATGGGACGCCAATGGGGTCTGTTGCTGGGGCCGGTGCTGATTTTTCTGGGACTGATCTGGCCGGGCTGGATCAGGATCCGTTTCCCCTGGATCAGCGCGCGCGCCCGGCGGGTGAGCAGTATGGGCGGCGCATTTTTACTGGCGATTCCTTTCTCCGTCGCCGTCTGCCCGTTCTGCACGCC
>WFVC01000034.1 GCA_015491815.1 Gammaproteobacteria bacterium
TCAGTTTTAATCCGGTTTCCTTCGCCTCGATTCCGGTGATGCTGGCCTATGTGACAAAAGCCCATGAGCCGAAGCGCGCGCTGGCGCTGGGTGCCGCCTTTGTCGCCGGTATGCTGGTAACGCATGTGGTGCTGGGTGTGGCGGCGGCGCTGGGCGGGGAATGGGTGAAGGCGGCAATGGGACGCCAGTGGGGTCTGTTGCTGGGGCCGGTGCTGATTTTTCTGGGACTGATCTGGCCGGGCTGGATCAGGATCCGCTTCCCCTGGATCAGCGCGCGCGCCCGGCGGGTGAGCAGTATGGGCGGCGCATTTTTGCTGGCGGTTCCTTTTTCCGTCGCCGTCTGCCCGTTTTGCACGCCGGCCCTGCTGGTATTGCTGACGGCCAGCGCCAGCATCGGTTCGGTGGGTTTCGGATTTTTACTGTTGTTTGCCTTTGCGCTCGGGCGCAGCGTGCCCGTTATTCTGGGCGCCGGCAGCATGGGCTGGCTGGAATCGCTGGATTTTCTGCGTCGGCGACAACACCTGTTTGAAGTGATTGCCGGAACCATCCTGATCTTAAGCGGTCTTTACCTCATCAATGAATATTTCCTGTTTGTGGAAATCTGGGTATAAGCGCGGCAATGAATAAGCGGCAGTACAAAATCAGTGAAGTCAGCGAACGCCTGTCGCTCAGTCAGGATACCTTGCGCTATTATGAAAAAATTGGTCTGTTAAATCCGATAGCCCGCAGTTCCGCCGGTATCCGGCAATACAGCGAACAGGATATTTCGCAGTTGCGTTTTATTCAACGCGCGCAGAAAATGAATTTCACGCTGGCGGAGATCGCTGAATTATTAAAAATGCGTCGAGCGCCGCAGTATGCACGCGAGGATGTGCGACAATTGACATCGGCAAAATTGCGGGAAGTTGAAACCCGGCTGGAAGAATTGTCCTTGTTGAAAAACGAATTGCAGTTGCTTTTGAATCTTTGTCGTGAGAGCGACGGCGGTTGCCCGATTATTGAAAACATTGATACGACGGCGACAGGCTAGTGTTACTTGCAGATATCAAATACAATGCGCCCGTGTCGAGAGGCTTTTATGGATAAACCCCGTATATGAATAATTTTCGTGCGCTCTCAGAAAGCCGGATATTTATCGGTTCGGGGTTACTGTTTTTATTGTTTGGACTGTTCATGCCTGTCTGTGATGCGGGCGCAGCGGATCATGATAGCCATTCTCATAGCCCTGAAAGTTATTCTCAGCCGGGACACAAAGAGGCGAATTTGTTTCATGCAGGTGATAAGGCGAAGCCCTGTTGTCATGACTTTGGCGCATCACTGAGTTTGCTCCCCCCGGCACTGATTTTATCTTCCAGCAGTGATGATGTAGCGGAAGCGGGTGCGGTTATAACGGATAGCGATTCTTTTATTTTCGCCCTCAACCACAAAGACCAATCAGCTTATCTCCCTGATATTTATTTCAGGGTCTCCAGCTTACCCCTTTATCTCGTTACCCGTCGTTTGCGCGTTTGATTTATTTCCCTTTCCATCGGTTACTCAATGTTGAACGTTGAATCAATATTCTTTTTATTATTTTTTTGGAATCTGGAATATGAAAAATCTACTTACTACACATAAATTAATTACCGTCACTCCCCTGTTGCTGATCCTGTCATTCTCAGCGCAGGCCTCAGGCAGTGGTGAGCATGAACACGAGCATAAAAAAATGGATCACAGCAAGATGGAACACAGCAAAATGAATCACGGCGGCGGACATCGCCACAGCAGCTGGGCAACGCCCCCGGCGGCTTATGCAAAAATGAAAAGCCAGATCTGGAATGACGCCGGCGCGGCAAAGCGGGGTGAAAAACTTTATGCGACAAATTGCAGTTCCTGTCATGGCGCGCAGGGAACCGGCAATGGTCCGGTGGCGAAAAGTCTGCAACATCCACCGGCTGATCTGACCAACCATTTTCACAAGGCTCCGGGTGAGGGAGACGCCTATTTATTCTGGCGGGTGAGTGAAGGCGGTCAGGTGGAACCCTTTAAGTCGATGAACTCCGCCATGCCCTCATTCAAGGCTTCGCTGTCTGAATCACAGCGCTGGGATGTACTGGCCTATGTGCACCAGCATTTTCACAAGGGATTTCTAAATGCGAAAAAGCAGAAAATGGATTCCCATGATGATAAAGGTGACGAACACGCCCACCATCATTAAATCTGGTTGAATCGGTGACTCCCATTCCCGCAAGGGTGGGAGTCACCATTTTTCAATCAGGCTTCCGCTTCAGCCTGATCCAGTAAGCTCACGATTTCACGTGATATCTCGGCGACCTGCTGATAAGCCTGTTCGGCTTCTTCTATGCGTCCTGCATTTTTATAGTCGATAATCACTTTGATCAGTTCATGCAGTTGTTCATGGGGGGCATCAACTTCGATAATCGCAGGAATGTGATTATATTTTTTCAGTCCTTCACCGAAATACCATTGACCGAATTTACAGTCATGATGGGAGACAGCCTCTTCCATACTTAAAGCGGCTTTGCCATCGAGAAAGTCACGCAAGCGGGTTTTCCAGTTTAGATGCGCGGCTTTGGCGGCGGACAGATCCAGACTGCCTGAACCAGAACTGATGGCCTTCGTTTTTTCACTCAGGCGCATCGATAGTTCGGAAAGAGCAACGCCGGCATTGCGCGCTTCGCCGGCATCATTTGTGGTGCGTTGTGATATTTGTGAGATATTGTTCAGGTTCTGGTTTATTTCATTGGCCACCTGGGTTTGTTCTTCCGAGGCGGTGGCGATCTGGGCGTTCATATCGTTAATACTGCTGATCGCGGACTGAATCGTGCTCAGTGAGGCGACGGTTTTATCAACCGATTCGACACTGGACTGACCGCGTTCGAGTGCATTGGTCATGACTGCAACCGAGTCTTTGGTGCCGGATTGCAGTTTGTCGATCATGTCCTGAATTTCCAGTGTGGATTGCTGGGTGCGACTGGCCAGCGTGCGCACTTCATCGGCGACCACCGCAAAGCCGCGTCCCTGTTCGCCGGCGCGAGCGGCTTCAATGGCGGCGTTTAGCGCCAGTAGATTAGTTTGTTCAGCAATACCCTTGATTACATCCAGAACACTGCCAATGTTGTCGCTTTCTGCGGCAAGATTATTTAACACCTGAGCGGCGTGATCGATGTCCTGAACCAGCGTATTGATCTCGGTTTTGCTTTGATTGGCCACCTGCATCCCTTCACTGGCTTCGTCATTTGCGGTTTTGGCGGATTCGGCCGCCATCTCAGCATTGCGTGCGACTTCTTCAACCGTGGCGGTCATCTCGTTCATGGCGGTGGCGACCATATCAATTTCGGCCTGCTGTTTTCGGGTATTGCTCTGGGTGCATTCCGTGGCTTCGGCAATTTGCGCGGCAGCGCTGGCTAACTGATTGGAGGTAGTAACCAGATCTCGACCCCGTTGTTCGAGTTGGCTGGATTGTTCCTGATAGGCCTTGCATAAGGGGGCAATATTTTCATCACAATTGTGCTGGAGCGGCTGGTTTTTCAGGGTGGCCTGAATGTCCTGAAGGGTGGAGCGGTCAATCATTTTCAGGCCGATAAAAATACCCAGGCTGGCGAACAGAAGATCAGAAAAATACTGTAGACTACCTGTGAGTAGCCCCGCCTCAACTGACAAACCAGATGAAACGAACTGAAACAACAGCCGGGAAAGGATCAACATGAGCGCGACTAAACCTGCAAGTTTTAGTATGCGTGAGTTCACTGTTATTACCTCTGATAGTTATTTGGAGATTGTTTTATCTATCGGCAGATCAGAGGAATGTTTGAGTTAAATATTATAATTAGTATGGATTAATGTCAGGAGGGATTTTGGCCTGATTTCCAGCTATTCCGGTGTGTTATCTGTTCCTGAGTGGCGGGGTCAAGCGGCAGGAAATATGCCGTATCCTCAGGCGCGGCGCTCAGGGTGACGCTAAATCGCATCAATTCATCACGGCGGAAGACATGCAAGTGCAGGCGGGTTCCCTCAGCGCTGCGTTGCAGGATTTTTTCCAGTTTTGCTTTGCTGGTTTTCAGATCATCCACGGCGATAACAAGATCCCCCGCCGAGAGACCGGCCTGCATGGCCGGCGAGGCGCTGAATACGTGGCTGAGGCTGACTCCCTCAGGCCTGTCAGCCAGCCGCGCGCCCAGCCAGACGCGGGGTAGATGGCTGGCGGGTTTGCCGCCTTTGTCGTCGATATTTCTGGCTGCGCGCAGTTTGAATTCGACGCCAACAAAAGACAGTAATTCGTTCAGCGGCAGGTCTTCGACGCCGTAGAGATAGCGCTGGAAAAATTCGGACAGATCCTGCCCCAGCAGTTCCGTCGCCAGGGTTTCGATCTCGCCTTCTTCCAGTCCCCGGCCGGGCTTGCCGTAGTTTTTCCACAGCAGGCGCATGAGATCGTCCAGTGATATTTGATTGTTGCTGCGCTGGCGCAGGCTCATGTCCAGCGCCAGCGCGATCAGCGCACCCCGGGTGTAGTAGCTGACGATGGCATTGGGGGCGTTTTCATCCTGTTTGTAGAATTTGGTCCAGGCGTCGAAGCTGGAGTCGGCCACGCTTTGCCGGAAACGTCCCTGACCCCGCCAGACGCGGGTAGCGGTCTGGCCGAGTAATTCGAGATAACTATCCAGATCGATCAGGCCGCCGCGCAGCAGAGCCAGATCATCATAGTAGGAGGTGATGCCTTCAAAGGCCCAGAGCTGCCGGGTATGGGTTTCCTGTTTGAGATTATAGGGCGTGAAGGCGGCGGGTTTGATGCGTTTGATATTCCATGTGTGGAAATACTCGTGGCTGCACAGACCGAGGAAACTGCGGTAGTTGTCATTGATGCGCTCATCGCCCTGAACGGGGAGATCATCGCGGCTGCATAAGAGGCTGGTGGAAGCGCGATGCTCCAGCCCGCCATAACCGTCGCCGACCACCATCACCAGAAAGACATAGCGATCGATTTGTGGCAACTCGCCAAACAGGCGGATGTGTTGTTCGCAGATGCGTTTGAGATCCCGGCACAGACGATCCATATCCGCATGGTGACGACCACTGATGACGATATCGTGAGGAATGCCGCCGGCCGTAAACGAGGCCTGAGTGAACTGTCCCATCTCAACCGGGTGGTCGATCAGCTCGTCATAATTATCAGCCTGATACAGGCCGAAACCTCGTTCATCCGTGTTTTGCGCGGACAGGCTGGTGGCGACGCGCCAGTTATTGTAATGCTCGCCCTCAGGAGGAAGAAGTTCAACGCTGCAGGCCTGTGTTTCCTGCCCGTTGACCTGCAGGAAAACACTGGAACCATTGAAGTAGGCATGAGTGGTATCCAGATGCGCGCTGCGCACGGAGAGATCCCAGGCATAGATTTGACAACTGACGGTGAGGGAGCCGTCACAGGCCTCAATCGCCCAGGTGTTTTTATCATGGCGTTGACAGTCCAGCGTCCGTCCACTGTCTGATTCGGCTGAGAGTTGCACGACATTTTTCGCAAAGTCCCGAATCATATAACTGCCGGGGATCCAGTTGGGCAGGCTGAGTTGCTGGCCGCCGGGATCCGGTTTTTCTATCCGGCAACGGACTTCATAAAGATGGGCTTCAGGCGAGCAGGGAATAATAGAATAATGAACGGGGGCGTGAGTGGGCACAGTGTTTTTTATCCGTTAATGAAGATATGGCTTATTCGTCAACAAGTTCAACCTTGATAAAGATGCGGCGCTCGTTTTTCTGTTTACGCTGAGTCCGGTAAGTAATGCCTTTATTTGAGTTGTCTTTCTGATATTGGCGACCGCCAATTTCGATCCACTGACCCAGCCCGACTGTCAGGTTGGTTTCAATACTTTGTGTGTCAATCACGCCACCTCCCTGC
>WFVC01000035.1 GCA_015491815.1 Gammaproteobacteria bacterium
AGGCCTTCATGGCCGCATCATCCCCGACCACTTTCGGCGGCACGCCCTTGCCGGCAAACACGCGCTTGGACCAGTAGCGTTTCAGCTTTTTCATGCTCTTGCCCAGCACCTTGCTGGCAAACTCCTTGCGCACGGCGCTGTTTGTATCCTGATCACCCAGCACCACGTTGCCACCGCCGGGGAAGGATTTTTTCTTTTGCAGGAACAGCGCCTTCACCTGATCCGCTGTCAACACATCCACCTCGCTGGCCTTGTTGGTAATCACCACCAGATCGGCAAACACCCACTGGCTGAACAGCAGCAGGAACAGGCCTGCCAGAATGGAACCTGTCGTTTTGTTTTGGCTCATCATTGCGGGTTCCCTCCTTAAAAGACGACGTCGATAGCGACGCCAAAGCGGTTGATGGACTTGTCCGTCGGGGTCGACTCAAACAAACCCTTTCCCTGCTCGGTCTTGATCACGCTGTACTCGAACTTGAGATCAGCGGTATCAGAGATGTCATAACGCAGACCCGCCGTCGAGATTTTCTGCTCCTGTGGTGAACTGCTGTTCTTGCCCTTTTCGAAATACTGATAGGTCAGGTGTGGCAGCCAGTTACCAAACTGATAGCCCCAGGTGGTATACCAGGCAGAGCCATTCGCTATTTCCAGATCCATATCGGTATCCGCCCATTCGGTATAACCAATGATGTTGTTCCAGTCAATGCGCATGCCCAAGGCAATATTTTCGTGCGGTTTCCCTTCCATCGCCTGGTTAGTTGCATCACGCATGACGCCTTTATAATAGGTGGCCTCGAAGTTGATTTCCTCACTCCGATCGATACGGAGCTTTACACCGGTCATATTGCGAGTCCGCATATCATCCAGCTTGATTTCGCCACCAAACACATCCGCGCTCATATTCACATCACCACTGCTGTATTCCCACACAGCACTGGCGCCAGTATAAGCTTCACGGGTAATATTTGCCGCACTGGTATTTTCGGTATAAAACAGCATGGGTGGGCTAATCCAGGGGTAAGCGTTACCCACCGAGACATATTCGTTAACGATGCCGGTAGGGAACTTGATCTTGCCAGCCCGAAGTCTGAACTCATCGGTCAGGCTGAGGGCGATGAAACCCCAGTCGAGATGGGTGGCATAATTGTCATCTTCCTGGGTGGCCAGAAACTGACTGAAAATAGCTACCCGCTCATCGATGGGCGCGGTCAGGTTCAGACCCAGCATAGTGCCACGGAAAGAACCGTCCTTGCCGATGCCAGTATCGGTATCACCGTTGAAAAAATTCTTCTCGTTGATTTTCTGGTATTTGGCTGACATGAATCCGGTCATATTAATTCTGTCAGCCCAGTTTTCCGCCACAGCTGAAGTTGAACACAAACTTGCCGTAAATAAACTGGTCAACACACAAACCTGTGTTGATTTACGTAAAATCAGGTACTTGTCATCCATCATAACACTCCTTATTAAAAAACACTGATGCGTCGGGGACGACTCACACCCCATTTTTATTTTTGCTTGATTGGTTTAGCGGCTATATTCTGGAATAACTTTAATATTCTATAGAAAAATACGTTGTTTTTTCTATGGCTTAATATCATGTTTTTCAGATGGGAAGGGGAAAAGAAACGGCAGGTTAAATATTAATCATATTGGTATGCCTGAAGCCGCACCTACCTCGTATTTCATAACGAGCAGCAAAGAATTATCCCAACGAAATACCTTTCGCCTCAGTTCTGCGGCTCAACGTGTTGCACCATCAGCTGCAGGCTGCGCGCGCCTCTGAACTCATTGATATCCAGCCGGTATATCACCGTCACTCGCTCAACATTTTGCGGCCAGTCGTGATCGGTGGTATTAAAAGCAATCGCCTCAAGCCGCTTGCCTTCGGTATTCTCCAACTGCATTTTCAGGTGCTTTTCGCCCACAATCCGGCTTTGCCGTAAAACAAAGCCTCCTTCAAATAGCGGTTCTTCAAATCCCTGCCCCCAGGGACCGGCCGTCGCCAGCCGTTCCGCCATTGTCAGGGTTTGCTCCCCGGGCGTTAACTCACCATCTGTTTCGAGTTGTCCCTGCAGGGCATCAGCATCAAGCCGATGGCGGACTTCTTCATCGAATGCATCCGCGAATTGCGCATAGTCCTGTTCCGCCAGAGTTAAACCGGCGGCCATCGCATGCCCGCCGAAACGAGTTAATAACCCAGGATGGCGGGTCGCAATCGCATCCAGCACATCACGTATGTGTACGCCTTTGACCGAACGTGCGGAGCCTTTAATTTGATTATCCGCCGTGCGCGCAAAAGCAATGACGGGACGATGCAGGCGATCTTTAATGCGCGAGGCCAGAATCCCGACCACACCCTCATGCCATTCGGGTTCAAACAGACACAGACCAACGGGCAGATTTTTATCTTCATCATCCAGACGCATCGTCGCTAACAAATCCAGCGCCTGTTGTTTCATTTCGTTTTCAATCAGACGGCGTTGTCGGTTGAGTTCATCCAGTTGTTGCGCCAGCCTCATGGCGGATGACATATCGCCTGATAATAAACATTCAATGCCGTGACTCATATCATCCAGTCGCCCGGCGGCATTGAAACGCGGCGCGATCGCAAAGCCGATATCAGCGGCGGACAGGGTTTGCAGGTTGCGACCCGCCACCTTCGCCATCGCCTTTAAACCGGCGCAAAGCTGACCGGCGCGCATACGCGCCAGTCCCTGTGAGACGAGGATGCGATTATTATGATCCAGCGGCACCACATCGGCTACGGTGCCCATCGCCACCAGATCCAGCCACTGCGCCAGATTCGGTTCCGTTGTGTGATGTTTTTTGAACCAGTCCTGTTTCCGCAGTTGCGCGCGAAGCGCCATCAACACATAAAACATTACGCCGACCCCGGCCAGATTTTTGCTGGCGAAGTTATCTCCCGGTTGATTGGGATTAACGATAGCGTCGGCCTCAGGCAAGTGTGAACCGGCAAGGTGGTGATCGGTTATCAATACACGGATGCCATGCGCCTGCGCGGCGGCCACGCCATCGATGCTGGAAATACCATTATCAACGGTAATGATCAGATCGGGGTTAGCGTCGAGCGCCACCTCGACAATTTCAGGCGTCAGACCATAGCCATATTCAAAACGGTTCGGCACCAGATAATCGAGTTGCTTAAAACCAAAGGCGCGCAAGCCTTTCATGGCAAGTGCGGTGCTGGTCGCGCCATCACAGTCAAAGTCGCCCACCACCAGAACCGATTGTTGCGATTCAAGCGCTTCGATTAAAAGCGTGACGGCGGCATTCATGCCTTTAAGTTGATCAAACGGAAGCAGTTGACTGAAACTGTAATCCAGTTCCTGTTTTGATTTAATCTGCCGGGCAGCATAAATGCGTTGCAACAGGGGCGGCAGGCCTTCCAGTTCAGGCGGGGTATCAGGTAGAGATCGGCGTTGGATGATTGTTTTCATAATTTACAAAATATAATTAAACAACCCGCTGCAAGCGGACGGGGTATCCATTGTAGGTTCGACTGTAGGTACGACTTCAGTCGTACCTACATGGCTACAAAATATGATCAATGGGTTTTGTTCGTCGCCACCAGCGTTTGAGCATTTTTCGGTTAAGTGAAAACTGCATGCTATTTCCCACAAGCAGGTCAATGGCATCAAGTTTGCCTGCCGCCAGTGATTTCATTAATGGATCCAGCCAGTTATTTTCAAATTGTTTCAGTGCTCGCAGCCAGGCGTCGATATCGCGCGCCTGCACCGGAGTTATAAATTCATCGCTCGCTAACAGACTGCATCCCGAGTCCTCGATTAATAATTCGTCATTAATGCTCATTTCTTTTCCGGCACAGTCCTCATAATGCATTAGCGCATCCAGTAATTCACCCCTGCCCAGAATCGTTTGCCAATCGCTGTGTTTATTTGCCAGCTCGCCTTCCCCCCAGAGCCAGAGACTGTTGACCGGTAATTTGCCTTCGGCTTCGCGCTGCTGATTTAAGGGATGGGCAAAGAGTAACATCTGAATTTCATTCAGTATGCGTTGCCAGTAAGGGCTGTCGTTTCCCTGCGCCAGATTGTCGCCAATCGGCTGGCCTTTAATCCGGGCAAGCGGCGTAGTTGTCAATAAAGGCGACCGTGTCAGTTTGATCAGCCAGCGATGAGTTCGCAAGACCTCAAGCGACCAGGATTCATCGACAAAGTGCGCATTGACAGACGCAGCCAGTTCCCCTGTATCCTCAAGTGAAAGATCCAGCTCTTCATGGGCAAGCAGCACAGCGCTATTCATATCCGGCTGAATATAAACTGGATCGGCGCATAGGTAAAAATGATCCGCTTCGATTGCTCCCGCATGCTGTCGGTAACTCAACGCCGCCGCCGGCAGTTTTTCAAGTTGAAACAATGACGCCAATCCACCATGCCAGTCGTGAATATCGACTGATTTTTTTTCAGCGCGAGACAGAAATCGCTGAAGATTTTTTAATTCGGGAATATCCGATTCAGGAAGGTGTTTGAATGCATCAGTCAGCCCCAACAAATCAGGGACAAAGAGCGTAATACTTTTATCTGTTCGCCGGTGCAATGGACGTATTTTTCCAGATTATTAGAGCCTAAATAGCTGTTCCTAAATAAGCGTTCCAAATACCAGAACACTTGTGAATTTCCACGTTCGTGGTGAGCTTGTCGAACCATGAGCGTGGAAATGCGGTGAATAGAGTGCTTAATCTATTTGTCCTTCGACAAGCTCAGGACGAACGGCAATTCCTAAGGAAGCTCTGATTAATTCCGTCGTTCGTGGTGAAGTCCTGAGCCTGACGAAGGGTCGAACCATGAACGCTAAGCATTGTAAAATCATAATGTTATATGGTTCACCCTTTGACAAGCTCAGGGTGAACGGAATTAATCAGAGTTTCCTAAAGTGTTCTGGTATTCGGAACAGCTATTTAGTTCCAGTACACCGATGGAATAGCGGTAGAATTGTAGGTATGACTTCAGCCGTACAGATACGATTGAAATCGTACCTACAACAGCTCCGGTAATACGTAGTATACTGGTATTAGGAACACTTATTTAGGTTGGGCTTTGCTATAAGCCCAACCTGATTACGAATATTACTCCATATTATCCAGAATCGCGGCTTTTACTTTATCCAGCGTCGCATCGATGGTAATCAAGGGGCGGGTGCTTTGCTTGATTGCGGTATCCGGATCTTTCAGACCATGACCGGTGAGGGTGCAGACGATCTTACTGCCGGCGGGAATTTTGCCCGCCTTGATATCTTTCATCGCCCCGGCCAGTGAGGTCGCCGAAGCCGGTTCACAGAAAATACCTTCTTTTTCCGCCAGCAGTTTCTGCGCCGCCAGAATTTCTTCATCGACGCATTCATCAAACCAGCCGTTGGATTCTTCTTTGACTTTCCAGGCCTTGTCCCAGCTTTGCGGGTGACCGATGCGAATCGCGGTGGCCACGGTTTCCGGATCATCGACCATTTCACCGCGCAAAAAGGGCGCGGAACCCGCCGCCTGATAACCCAGCATTTGCGGACGATTATTGACGATGCCGTTTTCGTGATACTCGCTATAGCCCATCCAGTGCGCCGTGATGTTGCCGGCATTGCCCACCGGAATACAATGAAAGTCCGGCGCGGTGCCCAGCTCTTCAATAATTTCAAAGGCCGCCGTTTTCTGTCCCTGAATACGGAACGGATTAATGGAATTTACAATGGTCACCGGCGCCTGTTCGCCAACTTCCTTGACCAGTTGCATGCCGGCATCAAAGTTGCCTTTGATCTGAATCACCACCGCGCCGTGCATCATCGCCTGCGCCAGCTTGCCCAGGGCAATCTTGCCATCGGGAATCAGAACAAAGGCGGTAATACCGGCGCGCGCGGCATAGGCCGCCGCTGCGGCTGAGGTGTTGCCAGTAGAGGCGCAGATGATCGCCTTGCTGCCCTCTTCCACCGCCTTGGTCACCGCCATCGTCATGCCGCGATCCTTGAACGAACCGGTCGGGTTCAGGCCTTCATACTTCACATAAATATCGACATCCGTACCCAGATGATCGGGAATGTTATGCAGGCGAATCAGCGGCGTATTGCCTTCGCCCAGACTGATGATGCGGGTGTCATCGTGTACCGGCAGGCGGTCACGGTATTTGTCAATTAAGCCTGTGTAGCGGTTACGAAACGGCATTGTGTTTACTCCTGAAATTTAAAAATTTTTCTTTTCAACGCAAAGACGCAATGGCGCAAAGGACGCAAAGAATTCCTGCAAAATTATTTACAACAAAACTTTGCGATCTTTGCGTCTCTGCGCCTTTGCGTTAATAATCTTTCACTTACTCAGCCCCCAGCGACTCCATTCGGATGCGGGTAACTTCACCATGAATACTGGCCAGCGCTTCAATATTGCTGATCGCCTGATTCATCTGTTTTTCCAGCGCCGTGTGAGTCAGCATGATGATGCTGGCTTTATCGGAATCGGGCTGCGGTTCTTTCTGGATCATGGCTTCGATGCTGATTCCGGAATCACCGAGAATACGGGTGACATCCGCCAGTACGCCGGGACGATCATCGGCCTGCATGCGCAGGTAGTAAGCGGTTTCCACGTCCTCTATAGAGAGAATGGGTAAATCCGACAAGGCGTCGGGCTGGAAGGCCAGATGCGGCACCCGGTTTTCGGGATCGCTGGTCAGGACGCGCACTACATCGACAATATCGGCCACTACCGCCGAGGCGGTGGGTTCATCACCGGCGCCGGCGCCATAATAAAGCGTGGGGCCGACCGCATCGCCCTGCACCAGCACCGCATTCATGACGCCATCGACATTGGCGATCAGGCGGCGTTCGGGGATCAGGGTGGGATGCACGCGCAACTCCACGCCTTTATCGGTGCGGCGACTAACGCCAAGATGTTTGATGCGATAACCCAGCTCTTCGGCAAAATTCACATCTTCACGGGTAATGTTGCTAATGCCTTCGGTGTAGGCCGCCTCGAACTGCAGCGGCAGACCAAAGGCAATGGAGGCAAGAATGGTCAGCTTGTGCGCGGCATCGATGCCTTCCACATCGAAAGTGGGATCGGCTTCGGCATAACCCAGCGCCTGCGCCTCTTTCAGCACATCATCAAAATCGCGACCCTTATCACGCATCTCGGTGAGAATAAAATTGCCGGTGCCGTTAATAATACCCGCCAGCCACTGAATTTTGTTACCGGCCAGCCCTTCACGTATCGCCTTGATGATGGGAATGCCGCCGGCCACCGCCGCTTCAAAGGCCACCATCACGCCCTTTTCCTGCGCGGCGGCGAAAATCTCGTTGCCATGTTTGGCGATCAGCGCCTTGTTGGCGGTCACCACATGCTTGCCCTGCGCTATCGCCGCCATCACCAGCTCTTTGGCCAGCCCGTCGCCGCCGATAAGTTCGATAATGATTTCTACATCACTATTGATCACATCCATCGGCTCAGTAGTCAGGGTAATGCCCTCGGTATCGCAGATGCGCGGCTTGTTTAAGTCACGCGCCGCCGCATGGGTGATCACAATCCCGCGTCCGGCGCGGCGGGTGATTTCTTCCGCATTGCGTTTTAATACATTGACTGTACCACCACCGACGGTGCCCAGTCCCAGTAATCCTGCTTTTACCGCATCCACAATATCTTTCCTCTCAATTATTTTTCCGCATCTTTTTTAAACATATCCCGAATGCCGCGAATCGCCTGCCGGGTGCGGTGTTCATTTTCAATTAATCCAAAGCGCACATGATCATCACCGTATTCACCGAACCCTATTCCCGGCGACACCGCCACTTTGGCTTCTTTCAGCAATAACTTGGAAAACTCCAGCGAACCCATGTCTTTGTATTGCTCGGGAATCGGCGCCCACACGAACATGGTCGCTTTGGGTTTTTCGATTTCCCAACCGATCGCATTGAGTCCGTCACAAAGCACGTCACGGCGAATGCGATACATCTCGGAAATTTCAGCAACACAATCCTGCGGGCCTTCCAGCGCGGTAATCGCGGCCACCTGAATCGGCGTGAACATGCCGTAATCCAGATAGGATTTCATCCGCGCCAGCGCCGCCACCAGGGTAGGGTTGCCGCACATGAAACCCACGCGCCAGCCGGGCATATTGTAACTTTTCGACAGCGAATAGAACTCCACCGCCACCTCGCGGGCGCCCTCCACCTGCAGAATCGACGGCGCTTTATAACCATCGAAAACAATGTCAGCATAGGCCAGATCATGAATCACCCAGATTTCATGCTCACGACAGATGGCGACGACCTTTTCAAAAAATTCCAGATCCACGCATTCGGTAGTCGGGTTGCCGGGAAAATTCAGCACCAGCATTTTCGGACGCGGCCAGGAATCCTTGATCGCCTTTTCCAGCTCTTCAAAAAAATCCACATCCGGCACCATCGGCACGTGACGAATATCCGCCCCGGCGATAATAAAACCATAGGGGTGAATTGGGTACGCCGGACTCGGCACCAGCACCGCATCCCCCGGGCCGACGGTGGCCAGCGCCAGATGCGCCAGTCCTTCCTTGGAACCGATGGTGACGATGGCCTCTGACTCCGGATCCAGTTCGACCTCGTAACGGCTTTTGTACCAGTTACAGATCGCCCGGCGCAGACGGGGAATCCCGCGCGACAGCGAGTAGCGGTGGGTGTCCGGGCGCTGGGCGACTTCGACCAGCTTGTCGACGATATGTTTTGGCGTGGGCTGATCCGGGTTGCCCATGCCGAAATCAATAATATCCTCACCCCGCGCGCGCGCCGCCGCCTTAAGTTCGTTAACAATATTGAACACATAGGGCGGCAGGCGTTTAATTCTGGGAAAATCGTCGATCAAGGGGCTATCCGGCTTAAATTAAATTCAGGGCTTATGCGCCCGACAAAGCTGGTAACATTAACGGGTGAGCGGGCTGGCTGTCAATCTATCCGGCCGCTTATTCCATTTAATATAGATCGAGGAGTCTGGCGGTGAAGTTTGTTGAAGAAAAACACGAGGGACTGCGTATTCATGGCTATGCCCCCCGACGCATTGATTTACTCATTCCGCCAAAAATCCAGCAAACGCTCTCACCAAAGCCTGTCCGGGATGCGGAAACCGGCCTCTGCCCCCAGACCACCAGTTTTATCATCACCCACCGCCAGCTCATTCTCGATTGGCCGGTACGCGGCTTTGAACAACTCGACAGCCGCGCTATGGAGACCGTCTGTCAGCTCCAGCCCGAGCTGATTATTCTGGGAACCGGTTCGCAACTGCAGTTTCCCGCCACCGCGATCACCCTGCCCGTACATCGCGCGGGAATCGGGCTGGAAGTGATGGATACGGCGGCGGCCTGCCGGACCTTTAATTTACTGGTGGGGGATGGGCGGCAGGTGGCTGCCGCATTAATCATTTAGGCAAAGCTTGTGGGTACGACTGTAGGTACGACTTCAGTCGTACTGCCAATAGAGAATGGTACGACTGAAGTCGTACCTACAGCCGCACCTGCATTTATTTGAACAAGGCATCCACGGAATAACCTTCTTTCTCCAGAATATCGCGCAATTTTTTCAGCGCTTCGAGCTGGATCTGGCGCACCCGTTCGCGGGTCACGCCGATGGTATTGCCGACTTCTTCCAACGTGGAGACGTCGTAACCGTGCAGACCGAAACGGCGTTCGACCACTTCCCGCTGTTTGTCGCTCAGTTGCGCCAGCCACTGTTCGATATTGCCTTTGACATCATCGTCCTGCAGCAGCACCACCGGATCGACATTGTTTTCATCGGGGATCGCATCCAGCAGCGAGTTATCCGCATCCACGCCCAGCGGGCTGTCCACCGAGGCGATACGTTCGTTTAGACCCAGCATGCGCTTGACGTCCTGAATCGGCTTGTCCAGTTTCTCGGCAATCTCCTCGGCGCTGGGTTCGTGATCCAGCGTCTGGGAAAGATGTCGCGCGGCGCGCAGATAAATATTAATTTCTTTAACTACATGAATCGGCAGGCGAATGGTGCGAGTCTGATTCATAATCGCGCGCTCGATGGTCTGCCGTATCCACCAGGTCGCATAAGTTGAGAAACGAAAGCCGCGTTCCGGATCAAATTTTTCCACCGCCCGGATCAGGCCCAGATTGCCTTCTTCAATCAGATCCAGCAGCGCCAGTCCACGATTGAGATAGCGTCGCGCAATTTTCACGACCAGACGCAGATTACATTCAATCATTTTCTTGCGCCCGGATTCATCGCCACTCAAAGCAAGACGGGAGTAATGTTTTTCTTCATCCGCCGTTAACAGCGGGGTGAAACCAATTTCGCCAAGATACAGTCGCGTGGCGTCCATTTGCCCGTCCGGAATATTTCCCGCCCGGTACTTTAGTTTTTCATCCTTCACCGCCTCCTTTGCAACCGTGACTTCGCTATCGATCTCGATATCCGCATCTACTTCAATCTCGATGGCTTCATCGGCTTCAAGAGACACTATCTCATCTTTATCTTCCATTACTTCAGAAACGGCTTCCACGTTGGCTGGCTCCATATTTTCGTTTTTCAAAGGGTGCTTGTCGTTATTGCCCATGATGCAGGTTAAACCTTCATTAATGTTTTTTCGGCAAATACTTCAAGGGGTTAGAAGGTTTTCCGTTACGTCTTATCTCAAAGTGCAGCATCGGCCTACTGGTTTCACTATTACCCATATCGGCAATTTTCTGGCCTAACTTTACCTTTTCGGCTTCTTTCACGAATAAATTATGGTTATGCGCATAGGCGCTAAAGTATATTTCGTTGTGTTTGATAATAATCAGGTTTCCATAACCGCGCAGACCGTTTCCACTATACACAACTTCGCCACTTGCCGCGGCGAGGATGGGCTGCCCCATCCGGCCTTCGATATCCAGACCTTTTTTGCCGGGATCTTTCGCTGAGTAACGACTGATGATTCTGCCCTCGGTTGGCCAGCGCCATGTAATTTTTCTGTTCTTGTTATTATTGTGTTTCTTTGCCGCGACATTATTTTTATTTTTCGCCTGCGTCACATTACCGTGTTTTGATACTACCTTAGTTTTAGTTTTCTGTGCAGATTTTTTTTCAGACACGCCACCCAGTTTTATTTTTTGTCCGGGAAATATCGTATAGGGTCGGGGAATATTATTCCATCTCGCCACTTTGCGGTAATCAAGGCCATGCTCCCAGGCGATGGAATACAGGGTTTCCCCTTTTCGCACGACATGTTGGGTCTGTTTATTTTTACTGGAATAACGCCCGTCGCCATAACTGACGAAGCGACTGCCGCAGGCCGCCAGCAGCAGAGTCGCCAGTACAATAACTATCAGGCGAACTCGGAACATGCGGGGCATTAGTTTTTCAGGGTAAACCAGGCGATCACAACCGCGACGACCAGCACCCAGCCGATGCGATCGATATAACGGCGCAAAGCCTGCTCCATTTTTTCACCACCCCAGACCATCAACCCCGAAACCAGAAAGAAACGCGCGCCCCGTCCGGCAAAGGAGGCCAGCACAAAGGGTAGAAAGGCCATGCCGATGACGCCCGAGCTGATGGTGAAAACCTTGTAGGGTATGGGTGAAAAACCGGCCAGCAGCACCACCCAGATCCCCCAGGTGTCAAACCAGCTGCGCGCCAGTTCATAGCGTTCCCAGTAACCGGCGCTGTGTAACAGAGGTTCAACCAGATCGAAGGCGAACATTCCGATAGCATACCCCGCCATGCCGCCGGCCACCGAGGCCAGCGTGGTGATCATGGCGTAACGCCAGGCGCGCGCGGTATTGGCCAGCGACATGGGCGCCAGCATCACATCCGGCGGCACCGGAAAAAAAGACGATTCGGCAAAACTCAGGCCCGCCAGATACCAGGGGGCATGGCGGTGTTCCACCCAGCGCATCACGATTTCAAATAAACGGGAAAACACCTTCACTAATTCTCTCCTTTAATGAGGGGAACAAAACTGACCCAGTCCAGCAGGGTTTCACTGAAACTCTCGCCGTTGCGGCTGATCAGGCGCAGACGCTGGGCATTGGCGCTGCCACTGGGAATCACCAGCCGTCCGCCATCGGCCAACTGCGCCAGTAATTCTTCCGGCACCTGTTCCGGCGCGGCGGTGACGATAATACCGTCATAAGGCGCGAACTGTTTCCAGCCCCAGCTGCCGTCACTGAGCTGAAAACGCACATTGCGAATATGCATCTCGGCCAGCGCCTTTCTGGCGCGCGCATGCAGTTCGGGAATGCGTTCCACGCTGTAAACCTGATCCACCAGTTGCGCCAGCACGGCGGTCTGATAGCCGGAGCCGGTGCCGATTTCCAGCACCTTATTACATTGCCCACCACCGAGCAGGACTTCGGTCATACGGGCGACAATATAAGGCTGGGAAATGGTTTGTCCGTAACCGATGGGCAGGGCGGTGTCTTCGTAGGCGCGACTGGCCAGCGCTTCATCGACGAAAATATGCCGGGGAGTGGTGCGCATAACCTCCAGCGCCCGTTCGTCTTCAATGCCTTCATCGCGGAGGCGGGCGATCAGCCGATCCCGGGTGCGTTGTGAGGTCATGCCGATGCCGGCCAGTTTGTTGCCCGCCAAGACTTACAACTCCTTCAACCAGTGCTGTAACTGTTCAACCCGCTCGTGCCGGGTCAGGTCAACCTGTATCGGCGTCACCGAGACATAGCCATGACGCACGGCGTGAAAATCGGTTCCCTCGCCCGCATCCTGCTCCGCGCCCGGCGGCCCCACCCAGTAGATCTCGCGTCCGCGCGGATCGCGGTCGCAGATCACCGGCTCGGCTTTATGCCGATGTCCCAGACGCGTCGCCTGAAAACCCTTGAGCGCATCCCAGTGAAGATCCGGGACATTGATATTAAGAATGGTATCCTGCGGCAGGGGATCAGACTGCAACTGCGTGATCAATACCTGCGCCACTCTGGCGGCGGTCTCGAAATGCGCATCGCCACCGGCCAGAGAAATAGCGATCGCAGGCAGTCCCAGAAAACGGCCTTCCATCGCCGCCGCCACCGTACCGGAATAAAGCACGTCATCGCCCATATTGGCGCCGGCGTTGATCCCGGACACCACCATATCCGGCTCGCTCTCAAGCAGCCCGGTAATGGCCAGATGCACGCAGTCGGTGGGCGTGCCATCGACACGAATGAAACCGTTTTCGGTTTCATGGGCGCGAATGGGAAGTTCCAGGGTCAGCGAATTACTGGCGCCGCTGCGATCCCGTTCGGGCGCCACCACCGTAATTTTCGCCAGCGACGCCAGCCCGGCCGCCAGCGCGGTGATCCCCGGCGCTTCATATCCATCGTCGTTACTAATTAAAATATGCATATCGTTATCTATCTGCCCAGGGGCTGTTGATCTTTCAGATGTTAGGCTGAAAGATCAACAGCCCCTATAGAAACAAAAACAAGGCGGGTTTACTATACTCGAAATCCGCACACAGCACACTTTAATAAGCACACCCCACCCGGACCCGCACAACGATGAAAAAAAAGGATGGTATTTCCGACAAGGACCGCGAACTGTTTCATAAAACGGTGGCCGGCGCGCGCAGACTGAAGGCCGAACCCCGGATCACGCCGGTAAAGAAACGTCCCCCGCCCCGGCCTCTGCAGCAGGAAAAAGACAACCGGCAGGTGCTGACCGACATGTTCTCTGATCCCGTCGATCCGGCGGACATGGAAACCGGCGAGGAACTTCTGTTTGTTCGCAACGGCATCCCGCAACGAACCCTGAAAAAACTCCGCCGCGGCGAATTCAGCACCGAAGCGGAACTCGATCTACACGGTCATACCAAAATTGAAGCACGCGAAGCCATCGCCGAATTTCTGCATTTCTGTCGCCTTCACAGCCTGCGTTGCGTGCGCATCATTCACGGCAAAGGACATGGTTCGGCCGGCAAACGTCCAATTCTAAAACAATATGTCAATCACTGGCTGCGCCAGCGCGACGACATTCTCGCCTTTTGCTCGGCGCGGCAGGTCGATGGCGGCACCGGCGCGATTTATGTGTTGTTGAGACGGAAGGGATAAAGGCTAAATAAGCGTTCCAAATACCAGAACACTTTTGGAACAACCGTTCGTCCTGAGCTTGTCGAAGGACAAGCAGATTAAGCACTCGATTCACAGTGTTTCCACGCTCATGGTTCGACCCTTCGTCAGGCTCAGGACTTCACCACGAACGTGGAAACTCACAAGTGATCTGATATTTGGAACACCTATTTAGACGCATCCTACAGAGTATCCATTGTAGGTTTGCCTTGAGGCAAACATGTGCGACTCACCTGTGCCCGAAGGGTAAAAGTCGCACCTGCAGACAGGGAGCAATTAAACCTCATAGATTAACAAGTTCACGCAGCACCACCGTGGCATAGGAGCCGGGCGGCAAATCAAAATTCAGAGCCAATTGTTCCCGCTCAGGCTGGTATGTCCATGTCATGTTTTCGGGGCGCACCCGCAGAGCGCGGCGGGCGGCTTTCAATCCGGCTTTTTTCAGCCCCTCACAAAACAGGGGGAATTGTTCAGCCAGTTGGGCTTCCATTTCCGCCGCGCCGGCCCGGGTCTCGACTCTCCCCCGCCCCCAGAGAATCCCACCGGGATGAATATCAAAACTCTCGACTCGTTGCCGAATGTCTTCATCAACGTCATCAATACTGAAAAAACTGTTGGAGCCGGCCAGCAACATGACATCCCCGGCGATGGCCTGATCCCAGCTTTGCTGTGTGACCCGTTGTGATAACAGCTGATTAAATAACTGCGACCGCGCCGCCGAAAGATAGAGGCTGCGCTGGTGACGTGATTTGATGCGCCGACCTTCAAACATGGCCTGCGCCTTTTCCAGATTCGCGCCGTCGATACCAAAGCGTTGTTCGCCGAAATAATTTGGTACACCCTGCGCTTTTATCTTTTCCAGTCGGCTTTCGAGTGTACGCGGATCACATGCAAGTTCACGAATGTGCAGTTCAAAATGATTGCCCTTCAATGCGCCACGCCGCAATTTACGCTGGTGGCGATG
>WFVC01000036.1 GCA_015491815.1 Gammaproteobacteria bacterium
AGCATGTTTTTCGTCGCCGTGTTGCTGGCGCTGGCCGGTTTTTTCATCGCCTGGCGCTATCTTCCCGCCGGGTCTTCGGCTATAAAATTAAACGAGGGTTAAATAAATGTTCCGAATTCCTGTCCACCACGAACGGCGGAATTAATCAGAGCTTCCTTAGAATTTCAGGCTTTACGTTCATGGTTCGACCCTTCGTCAAGCTCAGGACTTCACCACGAACGTAAAGCTTTGTGGTGGACAGGAATTCGGAACATTTATTTAACCCTCGTTTAATTTTATAGCCGAAGACCCGGCGGGAAGATAGCGCCAGGCGATGAAAAAACCGGCCAGCGCCAGCAACACGGCGACGAAAAACATGCTGCGCGCGCCAAAGCCTTCAAACAGGTAACCGCTGTAAAAACTGCCCAGCGCGCCGCCCGCGCCAAAACTCAAACTGCTGTAAAGCGCCTGCCCCTTGCCCTGATGGCGACCACTGAAAAAGCCGTGAATATATTGAATCGCGGCGGCATGGTAGATGCCGAAACTGGCGGCATGCAGACATTGAGCAAAGACCATCAACCACAACGATTGCGGATACAGGGCAATGATCATCCAGCGCAGCGCAGCCAGCAACAGGCTGCCTAATAACAGCCAGCGCAAACCGAAGCGCGGCAACAGGCGCGACATCAGTAGAAATATACCCACCTCGGCAACCACGCCCAGCGCCCAAAGCCCGCCGATAGCCGACAGGGAATAATCATAATCCTGTAAATAAATAGAAAAGAAAGTGTAATACGGCCCGTGACTGGCCTGCATCAGAAAACAGGCCGCTAACAGACCCAGCACCTCGGGTCGCCGCAACAAGTGGCGCAGGGGCTCATGATCCAGACTCAGATGCCCGGCGGCCTCTTCCGGCACCAGCAGACTACTCAGCCAGATCCCGGCAAACATGAGCAACAGAATCACCGGCAGCAGGCGAATGCTATCCCCCTCCAGCACACTGCCCAATCCCCACACGGCGGCGATAAAACCGATCGAGCCCCAAAGCCGGATACGGCTATAACGATGAATATGCTCACCCAGATGAGAAAAGGTGGTCGCTTCAAACTGCGGCAGGGTAGCATTCCAGAAAAAACTGAACACCACCATCACCAGCATCAACCAGATAAAATGATCGCTGAAAAACACCCCGGCAAAAGCAAACATGGAAATCAGACAACCCATGCGCACAATCGCCATGCGCCGTCCCGTGTGATCGGCGACCCAGCCCCAGATGTTCGGCGAGATGATCTTGGTCGCCATCAGAATGGCCATCAGATTACCGATGTCAGCCGCGTTGAAGCCCAGTGATTTAAGGTACAGGCTCCAGTAGGGGATCAGCGCGCCGAGGCTGGCGAAGTAAAAGAAATAGAACCCGGAAAGACGCCAGTAGGGCATAAGAAATCAGGTAACTAGTGGCGAGTCGCGAGTGGCGAGGAATCAGGCATCCTGCATTTATTCCGTAGAAGCAGGGATAACAGGTGTTTTAGAATTGACATCTATATTCTGCGCGCGCTGGCGTAAAGTATGATCCATCAACACGATGGCCATCATCGCCTCGGCAATGGGCGTGGCGCGAATGCCGACGCAGGGATCATGACGGCCTTCGGTCACCACTTCCACCGGCTCACCAGCAAGGTTGACGCTGCGTCCGGGAATGCGCAGGCTGGAGGTCGGTTTCAGGGCGATACTGGCGAGAATATCCTGACCGGAAGAGATCCCGCCTAGCACCCCGCCGGCATGGTTCGTGATAAAACCTTCAGGCGTCATTTCATCCCGATGTTCGGTGCCCTTTTGCACCACCGACTCAAAACCGGCGCCAATCTCGACCCCCTTAACAGCATTGATGCTCATCAGCGCATGCGCCAGCTCGGCATCCAGTCGATCAAAAATCGGTTCACCCAGTCCCGGCGGCACCCCGGTCGCCACCACGTTGATGCGCGCGCCGACGGAATTACCTTCCTTACGCAACGCATCCATGTAGCTTTCCAGTTCACTGACTTTGGCCGCATCGGGAAAAAAGAAAGCGTTTTCCGTTACCGCATCCCAGTCAAACGCTTCAGCTTTTATAGGACCCAGTTGCGCCATATAACCGCGAATAAGCACACCATATTTTTCTTTCAGATATTTCTTTGCGATCGCGCCGGCCGCGACGCGCATGGCGGTTTCCCGCGCCGATGAGCGCCCGCCTCCGCGATAGTCGCGAATGCCGTATTTCTGCTGATAAGTGTAGTCCGCGTGACCGGGACGGAAACGATCCATAATGTTTGAATAATCTTTGGAGCGCTGATCGGTATTATGAATAATCAAACCAATCGGCGCACCGGTGGTCAGGCCTTCAAAAACGCCGGACAAAATTTGTACTTCATCCGCCTCTCGCCTCTGCGTGGTATGGCGGCTGGTGCCCGGCTTTCTGCGATCAAGATCGGCCTGTAAATCAGCCTCAGTGAGCGACATTCCCGGCGGGCAACCATCAACAATACAGCCGATTGCCGGACCATGACTTTCACCAAAACCGGTGACGGTGAATATTTTGCCTATACTATTACCTGACATTAAAAGTGTTTCTCATAATGATGCAATTAAAATGATTATTTACTACACAACATCCTGTTTGCAAGCAACGAGGCAATTTACATTGCCGCGTAAATATATAATGATAAATTATCACATGGATAGCGCACAGAAAACAGTTAAAATAATCCGCACAGTATGACTGCCCCACACACAAACAACCCGCCGACAGTTCGAAACGAGCACCAGTTCATCAGCCTCCCCATGCTGTCTATTGCTTTTGGCGCCATGATTTTCATCTGTGTCGGAATAGGCTTTGTCAGCATCAATCAGTCAAGTCAGGCTCATGATGACCTTGAAGCCATCGTGGGTAAAATAGGTCGTAAACTCGAATTAATCGAAACTCTGCATATCGCAGCCCGTGAACGCAGCATTAAGCTTTACATAATGGTAACCGAACCGGATCCCTTCGAAAGAGATCAGGCTTATATGCAGTTTAACCAGTATGCCGCCAAATTCAGCGTCGCCTACAATGAGCTTATGGCCATGAATTTAACTGAAGCTGAACGAAACATTCTCAAACAACAGGCCGCCGTTGCTGATTACACTGTTCCCATCCAGCGCAAAGTCGCCCAGCTCGCCTGGGAGGATCGACAGAAAGAAGCCCGTGAACTGATGACAGGTAAGGCCATTCAGGCGCAAAACAGGGTCATTGACTATATTGCCCAACTGAAACGTATGCAATATAAATCCATCATGGAAATTGAGCACCTGGCCGATCAATCAAATCAGAAAACAAAAAATATACTCTATATATTAATCAGCCTCGCACTATTGCTGGGCATCAGTATCGCAACTTATACCACTCGCCGAATCAAGCGAATTGAAAAACGCGTAGTCAGAGAAAAAGAGCTGGCTCAGGTTACTTTGCAGTCCGTTGGGGATGCGGTGATTACTACCGATAATCAGGGATACGTGCAGTTTATTAATCCCGTTGCCGAACATCTGACCGGTTACACGCGTGAGGATGCCGTCGGCAAACCACTGGATGAAATATTCAGCCTTATTTCTGAAACCGATCATCTTGAAGCAGAAAACCCCGTCAACACCGCACTGAATGAACATGTCATTCTTTCTCTCAATGAAGATATCGTGCTGGTCAGAAAGGACGGTAAGGAGTTTGCTATTGAACTCACCGCCGCCCCCATCATGGATGACAATCATGAAGTGTTCGGCGCCATCCTGACTTTCCACGACGTCAGTGAAATGCGCTCCATGTCCTATAAACTCAGTTATCAGGCCACCCATGACAGCCTTACCGGCCTGGTAAACCGGCGTGAGTTTGAACTACGACTGGAGCAGACAATTCAAAATGCCCGCAATGAAAACACATCTCATGCGCTGTGTTATCTGGATCTGGATCAATTTAAAGTTGTAAATGATTCCGCCGGCCATGCCGCCGGGGATGAACTGCTAAAACAACTGGCGCATAAACTTTCACCTTTACTGAGAAAAAGCGATGTGCTGGCGCGCCTGGGAGGCGATGAGTTTGGCGTGCTGCTGGAAGGTTGCAGTGAAAAACAGGCGCGCAAGATTGCCGAAGTGATGCGCACCACTATTAAGGAAACCCGTTTTCCCTGGGGGAATAACACCTTTGAAGTCGGCGTCAGCATCGGTCTGGTGCCCATCAATGCGGAATCCAGCGGCGTCTCCGACATTCTCAGCGCCGCTGACACCGCCTGCTATGCGGCCAAGGAAAATGGGCGCAATCAGGTGCAAACTTATCATGAAGACAATATCGAATATTCAAAACGCAAAACAGAAATACGCTGGGTGCAAGATATTCAACGTGCTTTGGATAACGATTCCTTTCTGCTTTACTGTCAAAAAATTACGCCCATCAATGACAGCAGCCAGCATCAACATTTCTGCGAGCTTCTGATCCGGCTACAAACCAGTGATGGCGATGTGATACCACCGATGGCTTTTCTTCCTGCCGCAGAGCGTTATGATCTGATTAAAGATATCGATAAATGGGTGATCCATCACGCACTGGCAATGCTATACGAATTTCAGGCCGAACACCTGCAGGAAAAACTTTTCGTCGCCATCAACCTCTCCGGTCAGTCTCTCAGTGACAGTAAGTTCCTCGACTATGTGCGCAATGAAATCGTTAACAGCCGTTGCTCGGCGGAGCATCTGTGTTTTGAAATCACTGAAACCGCCGCGATCGCCAATATGAGCAAGGCCATACATTTCATCAACTCACTAAAAGAATTAGGCTGCAAATTTTCGCTGGATGACTTCGGCAACGGGCTGAGTTCCTTTGCCTATCTGAAAAACATGCCGGTGGATTTTCTGAAAATTGACGGCAGCTTTGTGCGTGATATCTGTCACGACAAAGTCGATCATGCCTTTGTTGAAACCATTCACCGTATAGCTTCCATGATGGATATCGAAACCATTGCCGAATATGTTGAAAATGAAGAAACCCTGGAAATGCTGAAAGACATCGGCATTCATTACGCACAGGGCTTTCACATTGACAGACCGCAGGATATTTCAAAGAAAGATGCGTATCATTCCCCCAGCCGGTTCCTGCATAGCAAATAAGTATTTCTAATTCCGGTACACTATGTATACCGGAACCTGTTGTAGGTACGATTTCAATCGTACCTGTACGGCTCATCTGTACCCAAAGGGTAGAAGCTGCAGCTACAGCTGCAGTGGAAAATTAAACCCACAACGATCAAATAACTTTTGAAAAACGTTGTTCGGTTTTATTGCGCAGATAAATATCAAACACCATGCAAATATTTCTGATCAACAATTTCCCTGAAGAACTGACTGTTATTTTTTCCGCATCCAGTTCAAGCAGGCCATCGTCCCTCATGGAGGCAAGTTCCTCCAGCTCGACTTTAAAATAATCGGCAAAGCGAATATTAAATTTCTGTTCAATTTCGGCGAAGTTCAGAACGAAATTGCAAATAAGTTGATTAATCACCGCCTGCCGTAATTTATCATCGGCTGACAGGGTAAAGCCCCGGAAAATCGCCAGCTCGTTATTATCAATGCGCGCAGTGTACTCATCCATCGGTTTGAAGTTTTGCGCAAAGCAATCCCCTACCTTACCGATCGAGGTCACACCCAAGGCCACCAGATCACAATCGGCATGGGTAGAGTACCCCTGAAAGTTTCGATAGAGCAGACCATTGTCCTGGGCGATGGCCAGTTCATCATCCGGTTTGGCAAAATGATCCATGCCGATATACACGTAACCGGCCTTAATCAAGGTGTCGATGGTGCTTTTTAAAATCACCAGTTTTTCATCGGGCGAAGGCAGATCCGCTTCATTGATGCGGCGCTGCGGTTTGAACATCTGGGGTAAATGCGCATAATTAAACACCGAGAGTCTGTCCGGATTCATCTGCAACACTTTTTCCAGCGTGGCCGAGAAAGTCGCCAGACTTTGATGCGGAAGACCATAAATCAGATCCATACTGACCGAATGAAAACCTTCCTTGCGCGCCGCTTCAATGACGGCATAGGTCTGTTCTTCCGGTTGAATCCGGTTAACGGCTTTTTGCACTGTTGGATCAAAATCCTGCACGCCGAGACTCATGCGGTTGAAACCCACCTCGCGTAAAATCGCAATGGTTTCCGCCGTCGCCTCGCGCGGGTCGATTTCAATTGAATATTCGCCTTCACTGTCATCGACCAGATTGAAATACCGGCGCGTCATATTCATCAGTTCACGCATTTCATCATGACTGATAAAAGTCGGTGTGCCCCCGCCCCAGTGCAACTGCCTGACCTTGCGTTGCGGATCAAACAGTTCACTCTGCAGCGCCAGTTCTTTGTAGACCCGGCGCAGATAGGGTTCCGCCTTGCTTCTGTCCTTGGTGGAAATTTTATTGCAGCCACAGAAAAAACAGATGGTGTCGCAAAAAGGGATGTGAAAATAAAGCGACAGATCCCGCCCTGTTGCATTACTGGCGGCAACCTGCGCCTTGTAATCATCAACGCTAAAGTCAGTATGAAACTGCACTGCGGTGGGATACGAGGTGTAACGCGGTCCCGCTTTGTCGTAGCGGCGGATTAAATCAGAATCAAATATAATGTCGGACATGATGTTCTTCGAAAGGTAGCGGTCAGGAACTTGACCGAGTATAGCAGGAGTCGCTGCCGGGGTTTAGTCGGGAATTTATTCTTCCGCCGGTTCCAATCCCTTTCGATGGGTGGTGTTAATCAGGGTTAACAAACCCTTGAAGGGAAGGATCAGATTGCTTTGTGTTTTTACCAGCTCCATAAACGGTAGATCTTCATCGGCAAATTCATAATGTCCTTCTTTCAGGCTGGCCATTAAATCTTTTAACTGCTGTTCCAGAATGTCCACAAAATTTAATGCGCCTTCCATGAATTCCTCATCAAACTCGACGGAAAAACGTAATTCTTCAACTTCGAATAAACCCTGTTCCACCAGATCAATATAGGCGTCCATTGTTGCAGGCCGTTTCATCATAATCATTTACTCCAACAGTTCTAATCGTTTTTACAGGGACTTCGCCGCTTCGGCAAAGTCGCTATGATAGTCGCAAAGCTGACCGGCTTCGAGCAAAAATACACCTTCTCCGCCATATTCAAAGTCCAGCCAGATAAAAGGGATATGAGGGAATTGCCGGTTCAGCGCCTCGGCGCTATTGCCGACTTCAACAATAATCACGCCTTCCGGCGTCAGATAGTCCGCTGCATCGCGCAGCATCGGTATCACCAGATCCAGCCCCCGGCTGCCCGCCGCCAGTCCCAGTTCAGGTTCCCGCCGGTATTCATCGGGCAAGGCGGCCATGTCCTCAGCATCCACATAGGGGGGGTTGGAAATAATCAAATCATAGCGCTGCGCCGGCAAGCTGGTGAAAAGATCCGACTCAAACAGATGCAGCCGATCTTCCAGCGCATGTTCACGCACATTGCGCAAAGCCACATCCAGCGCCCCGGCAGAGATGTCACTGGCGTCCACCTGCGCCTGTGGCAAAGCAAAGGCGGTGGCAATGGCGATACAGCCGCTGCCGGTGCATAAATCCAGCACCCGCTCGATCCGCTCCGGCTCCAGCCAGGGGCGAAATCCGTTGCCAATCAACTCGGCAATCGGCGAACGCGGCACCAGCACCCGTTCATCCACATAAAAAGGCAGGCCGGCAAACCAGGCTCTGCCGGTCAGATAGGCGGCCGGCAGGCGTTCATCCACCCGCCGCTGCAGCAGCGTCGCAACCGTGGCCTTTTCCACCTCAGTCAGCGAATGGGAGAGAATTCCCTCGGCAAAATCCGGATCCAGCCCCAGCGCATGGGAGACCAGCCAGGCTGCCTCATCCAGCGCATTATCCGTACCATGACCAAACCAGACGCCGGCCTCTTCCAGATAAGCCTGTGCGGCGAGAATCACATCACGCAGGCTGTCCGCATTTTGCAGATTCAGGCGTTCCATGCCGGTTCAGGCCGGCTTTTTCGCATGTTTGGGGCGAAATGCGCTGATCACCGCCTCGTCGGTTTCAATATAGGGGCCTTCCAGCAAATCGATGCAATAGGGCGCCGCCGGGAACACAGCGTTTAAACAGTCATCAATCGCCGAGGGTTTGCCCGGCAGATTGATAATCAGGCTCTGCCCACGAATGCCGGCTATCTGGCGTGAAAGTATCGCGGTGGGCACGAACTTCAGCGATACGGCGCGCATCTGCTCACCGAAGCCATCTAGAATCTTGTCACAAACCGCTTCTGTGGCTTCCGGCGTAATATCACGGCGCGCCGGCCCGGTGCCCCCGGTAGTCACGATCAGGCAACAGCCCTCATCATCGGCCAGCGCCTTCAACGCGGCTTCCACCTGATCCTGCTCATCCGGCACTATCCGCGCTACCGCTTCCCATTCACTGCTCAGGGCTTTATCAAACCAGGCCTGCATGGCCGGGCCGCCCAGATCCTCATATTCGCCCCGGCTGGCGCGATCGGAAACAGTTAACAGGCCAATGCGTATCGTCGTTGCTGTCATGGCATCCTCTTCAATTTTCAGTTCGAAATCATTTGCAGGCCACATCTTACCCAAATTCAGTTTTCCACACCTTAAAAATTCGACCTGACATCTTACAAACCGCCGCCCGCCTTGAAACGGGGGGATAACATCTATAATGAAGGAGTATGGAAGAACTGATTCGACAGGCGGCGGTTGCCGGCAGCTTTTATCCGGCCGATGCCGGTGAGCTACAGCAAATGCTGGAACAATTTCTGGCGCGAGCCGCGCAGCAGGCGCCGAGGTTTGAGCTTGCGCCGAAAGCGCTCATCGTCCCCCATGCCGGCTATATTTATTCCGGGCCGGTAGCCGCCAGCGCCTATCAAAGCCTGCGCAACAGCCACGACAAAATTAACCGGGTGGTTTTGCTCGGTCCCTCTCACCGCGTCGCCTTTCGCAGTCTGGCGAGCTGCAGCGCCAGCCATTACGCCACCCCGCTGGGGCTGATTCCGCTGGATCAGGCCGGCCTTGAGCGGCTCAACAGCCTGCCGCAGGTCAGTCTGAACGATGCCGCGCATATTCCCGAGCACAGCCTCGAAGTTCAACTGCCCTTTTTGCAAACTGTGCTGGATGAATTTGTGCTCACGCCACTGGTGGTTGGGGACGCAGATGAAACCGAGGTGGCCGAGGTGCTGGAGGCGCTCTGGGGCGATCGCCATACGCTCATCGTGATCAGCTCGGATCTCAGCCATTACCATGATTACGCCCGTGCTCAACAATTAGATCAGCAAACCTCTCGCGCTATTGAAATGCTTAATCCTGCCGCTATTCAGTATGACGATGCCTGTGGGCGCAATCCGGTCAACGGTCTGCTGCATATTGCAAAACAGCGGGCCATGCATGTGGAAACGGTCGATTTGCGTAATTCAGGCGATACCGCCGGTCCCCGCGATCAGGTCGTGGGGTACGGCGCCTATCTGTTTTTTGAAAATCAGGCCTGAATCATGCTCGAACACGCTCACAAAACCATTTTGCTCGATCTCGCCCGCGCCTCAATCGCCAACGGCCTGAAACAGGGCCGCGCCCTGCCGGTTAAACCCGAGGACTATCCCCCCGCCCTGCAGTCGCCGGGAGCCTGCTTTGTCACCCTGCAGATCCGGCAGCAACTACGCGGTTGCATTGGCAGTCTCGAAGCCTATCGACCCCTGGTCGAAGACGTCGCCGAAAACGCCTTTGCCGCCGCCTTTCGCGATCCACGTTTTGCGCCCCTCAGTGAGGCGGAATTTCCCCGGCTCGACTACCATATTTCAATTCTCAGCCCGACCGAACCGCTCAGTTTTACATCAGAAAATGACCTGCTGAAAAAATTACGTCCCGGCGTGGATGGACTGGTGCTCGAAGAACGGGGACATCGCGGCACTTTCCTGCCCTCGGTCTGGGAACAGTTACCGGAACCCCGGCAGTTTCTGGCGCAACTCAAAGTCAAGGCCAGCCTGCCCGCCGACTACTGGTCAGACAGCATTCGCATCGAACGCTATACGGTGGAAGATATCAAAAGTGATTAGTACGACTCACCTGTGCACCCTGCCAGGCATTTCACCCGAAGGGTAGAAGCCGTACCTACAAGCACCGACAACATTTCTGCCCCTTATTGTAGGTACGATTTCAATCGTACCTGTACGGGTAAAAGCCGTATCTACAAATCCATCACTGCTCTATAGGTGTACTAAATAAGCGTTCCAAATTCCTGTCCACTACAAAGCTTTACATTCGTGGTGAAGTCCTGAACCTGTCGAAGGGTCGAACCATGAACGTAAAGACTTAAATTCCAATGCTTAAAGCCATTCATCCTTCGACAGGCTCAGGACGAACGGCTTTAACTGGACAGAAACTTGGAACAGCTATTCAGGCAAGCTGATCTACTGCGCTGCGGCGACTGTCCGGCATTCACCCAGCGAACCGGCCAGACAGTGGCGGCCATCGGTCCAGATAGCATTATCCAGCCGCGCGCCTTCGAGCCGCGCATCCTGCATGTTCGCCCCGGTAAAATTGGCGTAGCTTAGATCCGCAGCGCTGAAATCGGCAAAACTCAGATCGGCGCGCTGCAGATTGCTGCCTTTCATATTCGCCTGTTTAAAGTCCGCATAACTGAGATTCGCCATGCTCAGATCCGTATACATCAGGCTCGCGCCCGAGAGGTTGGCGCCGAACAGGTTGGCGTTACTGAGATTCGCACTGTCAAGATTCGCACCCTGCAGATCCGACTTGATAGACTGCAGACCGGCCATGCGGCAATTGCGCCAGTTGACCCCGGGACCGGCCGGCGCCTCGCAGCTCGGCTGCTCGATCGTCGTCTCCGGCGAGAAGTAGAACCCGGCATAGATAAGCCCGCTGACAACCAGCACGACAATCATGGCCTGAGCAACGGAAAACTCACGGCGTTGTAAAAATCGTTTATAAACCGATTCCCGATGACTGCGATACTCCAGAACATCCGCAGATTCAGGCGAGCGGCCTGAGTCGGCATGCGCGCCGTGATTCGGTCGACGTTCATCCGCCCAGCGCCGCGCCGCCTTGAGTCGCTCCTGCACCTGCTCATCCGACAGATCACCCTGCAATACCTCCGGCACCAGATCCTGACGCGACTGAATCGTCTGCCAGGTTTCCCGATCTTCACTCACCTCATCCGTTAGACGGAAACGCCCCAGTAACAGGGACTGAGAAATCTGTTTGGGCGGAAAAGGACCGTGTACCTTGTCGTTCTTGCGAACATAGAGTGGCGGATGTTTTGTCATAGAGGTTTTGTATTATTATCCTGTGCTGCAGATACGCTGTTGCTACCTACAGCTGAGTATATGCAAATATTCAGAAAATGCCTCTCAGGCCGTTATACTGTTATCGGCACATTTCTATGGATATTAAAAAAGCCGGCGGCCTGCCGCCCCCACAACCCGAATCGGCGCTTTCCATCAACAAAAGCGGGGCTGCGCCACGCCCGCCAGTCAGCCCACCGATTCCCGCCACGCCCGCCCGGCCGGTCTGGCAAAGCGGACAGATTTTACAGGCGCTGGTGCTCAAAGCCTCTCCCGAACAAATGCTGCTGAATATTCAGGGCATCCAGACCCGCGTTG
>WFVC01000037.1 GCA_015491815.1 Gammaproteobacteria bacterium
GCAAAAGTATTTGCGCAGCTTCCTGCGCCAAACGCAGACGCATTTTCCGGGCGTTCATATTCCGAGTGCTCATGCTGCTATCCGCGTTTTTAAAGATGATGACTGATTGCCGCATTGCTTTAAAGAAAGTAATAGACTTATTGAACCTTCTGTCAAGCAGGCAGTGATTTCTATCAAGTTAAAAAAGCTGCTCGGTGATATCAGAACCACCCTGCGCAGGATTATCTGTACGCGGCTCTTCTGTTTCCCGGCGCGGCACATTTTCACTGCGAAAATATTCAAAAATAGCCTCTTTCTGATTCGCATCCGCCAGTTCACCGGTTTCCGGATCGATGCGCACCGAAACAATCCCCGCCGGCTGTTCCAGTGGTGTTTCCGGTCGCCCCTGTAATGCTGCGCGCATATAACTAATCCACATGGGCAGGGCGGCGCGCGCACCGGTTTCATGATCACCCAGTGGCTGAGGCGTATCAAAGCCCACCCAGGCAATCGTCGTCACATCGCCATTAAAACCGGTAAACCAGGCGTCACGCTGATCATTGGTGGTGCCGGTTTTGCCGCCCAGATCCCTGCGTTTAAGCACCAGCGCCCGGCGTCCTGTGCCCTTGCGAATCACATCACGCAACATGGTGTTGATCAGAAAAGCCGTCTGCGGACTCAACACCTGTTTAGCCGCGCGAGGTAGTTGTGGCCCCTGCCGAATCTGCGCCCACTCCTGCTCACTTAGATCGACGTACTCGTCAGGCAATCGCCATGGCGTCGGCGTCGGTTTATCTGCAACCGTCTTTTCGACGGGCGCATTTTTTTTCTCTTCTTTCTGGACGGCGGCTTCTTCGGCTTCGGCTTTGGCTTTGGCTCTCGCATCACATTCATGGCAAACCTGCAGCGGCCGGGTCATGCTGATAACCCGCTTATTCACACGAATATAATCGAGAAAATAAGGCTCAACCTTGTAACCACCGTTGGCGAAAACGGTATAAGCCGTCGCCAACTCATAAGGCGTAATGGCGCCACTACCCAAAGCCAGCGACAGATCGCGCGGCAGATTCTTCGGCTTAAAACCAAAACGCGCCACGTAACGTATGGTATAACCGATGCCAATGTCGCGTAATAGACGAATGGATACCAGATTACGCGACTTAATCAGCGCCTGGCGCAAACGGGTAGGCCCATAAAAACGGCCACTGTAATTTTCCGGTCGCCAGGTATCTTCAAGACCCGGCGCATCAAATACAACCGGCGCATCATTGATAATACTGGCGGCGGTATAGCCCTTATCCAGCGCGGCAGTATAAACAAACGGCTTGAAGCTTGAACCCGGTTGACGCTGCGCCTGAATGACTCGGTTAAATTTACTCTGATAATAATCAAAGCCGCCAACCAGCACGTCGGTCGCGCCATCTTCAGGACGAAGCGAAACCAGCGCACCGGCCACCCGGGGGATTTGCGCCAGCCAGTGACAACCGCTTCCCGCTGCCGCCACATAAACCACATCGCCGATCTTCAAAGCTTCCCCGGCATGGCTCAATTCACGTCCCAGATGATTTTCATCAATAATGCGGCGCGCCCATTTGATCTGCTCCCACCCCAGATAGGCTAAACGCCCATCCCGGGTAAAGGCGTAAGCGTCTTTCTCTCCCACATTGATAATCAGAGCCGGCGACAAATGTCCTACGGGTTTCACATCCTGCAGCAACGCTCTCCACGCTGATAGTTCATCGCCATTATCATCAACGTCAAGCAGATCGATATGTTTAATAATTCCTCGGTAACCATGCCGACGTTCGTAAGCCAGCAAATCATCCCGCAACGCCCGGTTGGCGGCTTTTTGCAAACGCGCATCGATGGTAGTGTAGACTTCATAACCACTGGTATAGGCGGCGTCGCCATAGCGACTGAACATTTCATTGCGCACCATTTCGGCAATATAGGGCGCTTCCACCGCAATATTCTGCCCATGCACACCGGCATGCACCTCGACCTGCCGCGCCTGCTCGTAAGCGCTTTGATCGATATAGCCCAGCGCCCGCATGCGTCCAAGCACATAGTCACGGCGTAGCCGGGCGCGTTCCGGCGCCACCACCGGATTGTAACTGGAAGGCGCCTTGGGCAGGCCGGCGATCATGGCGATTTCGGCCAGATCCAGCTCCGCCAGCGGCTTGCCATAATAAACCTGGGCGGCAGCGGCAAAGCCATAGGCGCGCTTGCCCAGATAGATTTTGTTCAGATACAGGGCAAGGATTTCTTCCTTACTCAGTTCGCCCTCAATTTTTAAGGCCAGAAAGATCTCGTTGATCTTGCGCAGAAAGGTTTTCTCCCGGCTAAGGAAAAAATTCCGCGCCACCTGCATGGTGATCGTGCTGCCGCCCTGCGCCCGTTCACCGGTTCTGGCCAGCAACCAGGCCGCACGTAAAATTCCCTGATAATCCACCCCCGGATGTTCAAAAAAGCGATCATCCTCTGCCGCCAGCACCGCATGAATCAGCGCTTTGGGAAATTCTTCGTATTTGAGTGGCGTGCGCTTCATTTCGCCGAATTCCGCGATCAGCTCCCCGCCACGAGCAAAAACCCGCAAGGGAACCTGCAATTGCACATCTTTCAGGGTGCTGATTTCTGGCAGTTGGGGAGTGATATAGATATAGGCGCCGATCCCCCCGAGCGTACCCAAAAGGGTCAGAGTGAGAACCGATGCAAGGCAAAGTGTGACAAATTTCTTAATAATCGGTCTCATATAATTGATAAAAGTAAAGATTCCTGTGGTCTTGCCCGATAGGGAGTATATCGCTTCAACAAGGGGAACACTATGCCAGAAGTTGTGCTTGAGTTATGTGCTCCATTTTTTGTGTTTGTAATTAGTCATACGTTGTCCTATAGTTGAGTCTGAAACCTAATGTAATTATGGATATAGTTTCTCTAACCCCAAGGTATTAAAGAAAAAAATGGGTTTTGCCGAACTCTTTAAAACAAAAAAGCCGCCGGTTTTAGGGCTGGATATAAGTTCCACCGCCATCAAATTGCTCGAACTGGGCAAACATGGCGATCGTCTGCGCGTGGAAAGTTATGCCGTCGAACCCCTGCCGCCGAATTCCGTCATTGAGAAGAATATTTCCGATGTGGAAGCCGTTGGCGAGGCCATCAAACGCGCGGTTAAACGTTCCGGCACCCGCAATAAATTTGCCGCCGCCGCCGTCGCCGGCTCCGCTGTTATCACCAAAACCATATCCATGCCGGCAACGCTGACTGAGGATGATATGGAGCAGCAGATCGAGCTGGAAGCCGACCAATATATCCCTTATCCACTGGAGGAGGTCAATCTCGACTTTGAATTACTGGGTCCGACTGAAAATGACCCGGAGCGCGTCGACGTCTTATTAGCCGCCTCACGCAGTGAAAATGTCGATGTGCGCATTGCCGCGATTGAACTGGCCGGCCTTAAAGCCAAAATTATTGATGTGGAAGCCTACGCTATCGAAAATTCATTCGCCATGCTGGCTCCGCAACTTCCCGAACAGGGCATTGATCAAACCATCGCGGTGGTCGACGTCGGCGCCACCATGACCACGCTCAATGTTATGCATGATCTCAAAACGATATATACCCGAGAACAGGTCTTCGGCGGCAAACAGCTCACCGAAGAAATTCAGCGCCGCTATGGCCTGTCCTACGAAGAAGCCGGCATGGCCAAACGTCAGGGAGGATTGCCTGACAACTATGTGCCGGAAGTGCTGGAGCCGTTCAAGGACGCCATGGCGCAACAGGTCAGCCGCTCGCTGCAGTTTTTCTTTTCATCCAGTCAATACAACAGCGTCGATCACATCGTGCTCGCCGGCGGCAGCGCCATGATTCTGGGAATTGATGAACTCATCGCCAATAAACTGGGCGTGCACACTTCGGTCGCCAATCCCTTTACCAATATGACACTGGCTTCCCGGGTTAAGGCGCAAAGCCTCAGCAATGATGCTCCCGCATTGATGATTGCCTGCGGTCTGGCAATGAGGAGCTTTGATTAATGGCGCGTATTAACCTCCTGCCCTGGCGCGACGAATTACGCAAGGAACAACAGCGCCAGTTTCTAACCATTCTGGGGCTATCGGTCATCCTCATGGGATTGCTGATTACCGCCGTACATATCCAGTACGCGAATATGATTAACGCTCAGAATCAGCGTAATCAATTTCTCAGTACTCAGATTGCGGAAGTCGACGCCCAGATCAAGGAAATTGAAAAACTTGAACGAGACAAACAAAGTCTACAGGCGCGCATCTCTGTTATTCAGCAATTACAGGGCAACCGCCCTGAAATCGTACACCTGTTCGATGAAATTGCCCGCATTCTGCCGCAGGGACTTTATCTGAAGAAAATTGAACAAAAGGGCAAAGCCATCACCATTGTTGGCTTCGCTCAGTCCAATGCCCGCGTCTCCGCTTTTATGCGCAATATTGAAGCCTCAGACTGGCTCGACAAGCCCGTACTGGACATCATCAAACTTGATCAAAAAGAAGAAGATGATTCGCGCGAATTTACCCTGCGCTGCATGCAGGTCAACAAATCTGCAGAGAATAAGTCATGAAAGATATCAACATCGATCTAAATGACCTTGATATCAATGCTATCGGCAGCTGGCCCGTGCCGGTCAAAGCCGGCGTCATTGTTATCATCTGTGTTCTGGTGTTAGTGCTGGGTTATTTTCTCGATATCAAGGGACAACAACAAAACCTGAGCGCAGCTGAAGCACGGGAATTACAGCTCAAACAGGATTTCGAATCGAAATGGAAAAAAGCCGCCAATCTGGACGCCTACAAACTGCAAATGAAAGAAATGGAACAATCTTTCGGCACCATGCTGCGCCAGCTACCCAGCAAGACAGAAATTGACGATCTGCTGGTTGATATATCACAAACCGGACTGGCCAGCGGAATCGATTTCAAACTGTTCAAACCGGGTAAAGAAATTCAGAAAGATTTTTATGCCGAATTTCCCATTGAAATGGAAATGACTGGCAACTACCACCGTTTTGGTCGCTTCGTCAGCGGTATTGCCGCACTCCCACGTATCGTTACCCTGCATAATATTTCGATTGAGAAAAAAGATGCTGATGGGGATGATAAGAAAAATATGACCATGCGGGTTATTGCCAAAACTTACCGATATCTGGATGAAAATGAAATTGCGCAGATTCGAGCTGCAAAAAACAAAAAACGCAAAGGGCGGAGAAGATAAGTACATTATCTGACGGAATCTCATGAATATGCTGAATTTACACAAGTGGGCAAAAAGCGTTTTCGGCGTCGCACAAATCGGTGCGCTGCTGTTACTGGTTGCCTGTAGCGGTGATCAACATGAAGATCTCACTTCATACATTAATGAAGTCAAATCCCGCCAGCAAGGACGCATCAAAGGTCTGCCTGAAATTAAACCCTATGAATCATTTACCTATGATCCGTCTACTTTACGCGATCCCTTTTCACCCTTTATTGTCGAAGAAGAACAGGCTCCGATGGTTGACGATAGTCTACGCCCGGATAGCAACCGTAAACGTGAAGCGCTGGAACAATTTCCGCTGGACTCGCTGGTCTTCGTTGGCAATCTTGAACGCAAGGGTAAACGCTGGGCCTTGATCGCCGCACCGGATGACACGGTTTATCGTGTCCAGCCCGGCAATCACCTTGGACAAAATTTTGGCGAAATCCTGTCGATTTCGGAAACCACGATAGCAATAAAAGAAATCATACCAAACGGTACGGGGGGCTGGGTTGACCGCGAAGTCTCCCTGCAACTGACTGAATGATGCCTGATGGGGTAGCAACACATGAATTTATCTATGAAAAATAAAACGATCGATATCCACCCGCGGCGCTGGCTTAAAAGCCTGTGGCTGCTTATCCTGCTGACCTCATTATCCAGCCTGTCACTGGCGACGACCAATGAACTTAATAACATTACCTATAGCACGCTACCCGGTGATAAAATTCAAATTCGCCTGAGCATGACTCAGGACGTAGATGAGCCCGCCAGCTTCACGATTGATGATCCCGCCCGCATCGCATTTGACTTCCCCTCAACTACGGTCAACCTGCCCACCAAAACGACCGCTATTGGTGTTGGCGTCGCTCGCAGCATTACCGCCGTAGAAGCGGGCAACCGTACCCGTGTAGTCGTCAATCTGGCCAAACTGGTCGGTTATAACACCGCCGTAGAAGGCAATACTGTTATTATTACCTTGAACGATAATTCTTTCTCATCCTTTAGTAGTCAGGGCAATGCCGGCGGTGGGCTGTCGCTAGCATCACAAAGCGGCGCCGTAGCCAATATTCTCAATGTTGATTTTCGTCGTGGTGAAAAAGGCGAAGGCCGCGTTGTCGTTACGCTTGCCGATCCCAATACCGCCGTGGATATGAAAAAACGCGGCTCGGAAGTTCAGGTTACGTTTAAAAACAGCGCCCTGTCTGAAGATCTGGAACGACGCATGGATGTGATTGATTTCGCCACCCCGGTAAAAACCGTGGACGCCTTTAACCATGGTAATGATGTGCGTCTAATCATTAGCGCCAGCGGCCAGTTTGATCATATCGCCTATCAGGCCGATGAAAAATTGACTATCGATATCAAACCGGTCGTTAAAACCGCAGAAGATAAAAAGAAAAAACGCAAATTTGGTTATACCGGTGAACGCCTGTCGCTTAATTTCCAGAACATCGAAGTCCGCGCAGTCCTGCAACTGCTGGCTGACTTTACCGGTATTAATATGGTCACCAGCGACACCGTTTCCGGCAACCTTACCCTGCGTCTGAAAAATGTCCCCTGGGATCAGGCTCTTGATATTGTCCTTAAAACCAAAGGACTGGCCAAACGTCAAACAGGCAACGTCATGCTGGTCGCCCCGTCGGAAGAAATTACCGCACGTGAAAAACTTGAACTTGAAGCCAGCAAACAGATTGTAGAGCTGGCGCCCATTGAATCAGAAACGATCCAGATCAACTATGCCAAAGCATCCGAACTTGCTGAACTGTTTAGTAAGCAGGATACCTCTCTGCTTTCCAGCCGAGGAACCGTCACAGTTGATGAGCGCACCAATAAATTGCTGGTTCAGGATACCTCGGAACACATTGACGCCATACTGGACATGGTGGAAGAGTTGGATGTCCCTGTGCGTCAGGTATTAATTGAATCACGTATCGTGCTGGCCAGCACCAACTTCAAACTGGAGCTCGGTGTGCGCTTTGGCGTTACCCGTAATTATACTGGCACTGATGGCCGCACCCGGCTTATGTCAGGCACCGCAGAAGCCAACCGGCAATATATCAATGGCGACACCATTGAGTTAGCTGACACATGGAATGTCGACCTCCCGGTCGCAAGCCGAAACGCTGGCAGCATCGGCCTTGCGGTAGCGCGCTTGCCCGGCCTCGGAACTCTACTTAATCTGGAACTTTCCGCCGCCCAACTGGAAGGCTCCTCGGAAACGGTTTCCAGTCCCCGAGTGATTACCTCGAACCAGCAGGAAGCCACGATCACAGCCGGTCAGGAAATTCCCTATCGACAGGCCAGCTCCAGCGGCGCCGCCACCGTCGCCTTCAAAAAAGCGGTGCTGGAATTGAAAGTCACCCCGCAGATCACCCCGGACAGCCGCATTATCATGACTCTGGATGTGCGCAAGGATCAGCCTGACTTCGGTAATCTGGTCGATGGCGTCCCGCCAATTAATACCCAGAGTGTACAGACCGAAGTGCTGGTCAATAATGGGGAAACCGTAGTCCTTGGCGGCATTTATGAACAGACCAAGAGTAAAACCATTAACCGCATTCCTTTCTTTGGCGATCTACCCATACTCGGCGTACTCTTCCGTAACACCGTCGAAGTGGATGATAAAAAAGAACTGCTGATTTTCATTACCCCGAAAATCCTGCAGGACAGCGTTACCCTCTAATCCCCCGGCTCCGGCATCATCGCCGGAGCCGCTTTCAGCTTTTAATTCTGATGAACCCGGCGCAACGCATATTTCTTATCGGTCCAATGGGCGCGGGTAAGACCACGATTGGCCGGCAACTCGCAAAAACCCTGTCCATGGATTTTGCCGACAGCGATCATGAAATCGAGCAGCGCACCGGCGCTGATATTCCGCTTATTTTTGATCTCGAAGGTGAAGAGGGATTTCGCCAGCGCGAAATGACTGTCATTGACGAGCTCAGTCAGCGGGACAATCTGGTGCTGGCGACCGGCGGTGGCGCGGTATTGCGGGAAGAAAATCGCCGGCGCCTGCATGATCGCGGAGCGGTCATTTATCTCCAGACCGGCATCGATCAACTGTTGCAACGCACCAGCCATGATCGCAACCGGCCCCTGCTGCAAACCGACAACCCGCGCAAAAAATTTGAAGAACTAATGACGATCCGTGAACCGCTTTATCTGCAAACCGCACACATCACGATCAATACCAGCCAGCAAAATATTAACCACACCGTAAACAAAATTATTTCTGAGCTTAAACGCCTCCAGGCATAAAATCTCCCGGCAAAGAGATTCCACCGGATAAGCTGAATAATCAGGCATAATCTTTTATACTTTGCTCATCACAAACGATGACAGGTAAACCATGAAAACCCTTCACGTTGAACTGGGCGCCCGCAGTTATCCCATTCATATCGGTCGCGAACTGCTGGGCAAAACCGAATTGATTGCCGATGCGGTGTCCGGCACCCAGGTTATGATTGTCAGCAATGAAACAGTTGCGCCCCTGTATCTGGAAAAAACTCTGGCGGCCTTCAACGATTATGAATGTCAGTCGGTTATCCTGCCAGATGGTGAACAATATAAAAACCTGCCCACGCTGGATCGGATTTTTGAAGGCCTGCTGAGTCATCATTTTGATCGCCACTGCACCCTCGTCGCGCTGGGCGGTGGCGTGGTCGGTGATATGACCGGGTTTGCCGCCGCCTGTTATCAACGCGGCGTCGCCTTTATTCAAATCCCCACCACCCTGCTCTCACAGGTTGATTCATCCGTAGGCGGTAAAACCGGCGTCAACCATGCGCTGGGTAAAAATATGATCGGCGCATTTCACCAGCCGCAGGCCGTCATCATCGACACCGACACCCTCGACACCCTTGATGATCGGCAACTCAGCGCCGGTCTGGCCGAGGTCATCAAATACGGCCTTATCCAGAAAGATGAGTTCACCTGCTGGCTGGAACAGCACATGGACAAACTGCTGGCGCGCGATCCGGAGTATATCGCCAGCGCCATCGAAACCTCCTGCCAGTGCAAGGCCGATATTGTCGCCGCCGATGAAAAAGAAAGCGGCATCCGCGCCCTGCTCAATCTCGGCCATACTTTCGGCCATGCCATCGAAACCGGCATGGGTTATGGCAACTGGCTGCATGGCGAGGCGGTGGCGGTGGGCATGCTCATGGCGGCGGATCTTTCCATGCGTGAAGGGCGGCTCAGCGAAGCGGATGTCAAGCGGGTGGAGGATCTTATTGATCGCGCCAACCTGCCGACCCGCGCCCCCGCCGCCATGCATTACGACCGTTTTATGGAGCTCATGTCGGTAGACAAAAAAGTGCGCGCCGGAAAAATAAACTTCGTGCTCTATCGCGCGCTGGGCGATGCGCTGGTGACAAATGAATTCGATCCGGCCAATCTGGAACAAACCATCGAAGCTCACCGCGCCAACGACAGCGAGCAGGCATAGTCCATGTTAAAACTTGCGGTCTATGCGGCAAACGATAAAAACACCCGTGGACGCCGTCACCCTGAAGCCATCCCCACCTACCGCAGCCAGTTTCAACGGGATCGGGATCGCATTATTCATTCCGCCGCCTTCCGCCGGCTGGAATATAAAACCCAGGTCTTCGTTAATCACGAAGGCGATATGTTCCGCACCCGCCTGACCCATTCGATCGAGGTCGCCCAGCTTTCCCGCACCATTTCCCGTATCCTCAACCTTAACGAGGAATTATGTGAAACCATCGCCCTCGCGCATGATCTGGGCCACACTCCTTTCGGTCATGCCGGTCAGGACGCCCTGAATCACTGCATGCATGACTACGGCGGCTTTGAGCATAACCTGCAATCACTGCGCACGGTCGATGAACTGGAAGAACGCTACGCCGAGTTTCGCGGTCTCAACCTGACCTTTGAATCACGTGAAGGCATTCTCAAACACTGTTCATTAAAAAACGCCGAACAGCTTGGCGATGTGGGACAACGTTTTATCAACAAAACCCAGCCTTCGCTGGAGGCGCAGGTGGTCAACCTCGCGGATGAAATCGCCTATAACAATCATGACGTCGATGACGGTCTACGCTCCGGCCTGATCCGGATTGAACAACTACTCGATATCCGCCTGTTCCGCGATCAATACGATGAAGTTGTTGCGCGCTATAAAGAACTGAATGGCCGGCAGCTTGTTTATGAAATCATTCGCCGCATGATTAACCGGCAGGTCGTTGATCTGGTCGAGACCAGCGAACTCGCCCTGAAAACACATGCGCCTGCCGACATCGATGCGGTGCGCCAACATGAAACCACACTGATCAATTTCAGCGAAGACATGCAAGCCGCCAACCTGCAGTTAAAACAGTTTTTGCGCCAGGAACTTTACCAGCATTACCGCGTGCATCGCATGTCCGCCAAAGCCGGTCGCATTATTCAGTCCCTGTTCAGCGCCTTCATGGACGATCCACGACTGCTAAAACCGGAACATCAACAAACGATTAAAAATGCCGAACGCGAAGCCGGCGATCACGGCCGCGCCCGCACCGTCGCCGACTACGTCGCCGGCATGACCGACCGCTACGCAATCAGTGAATACCAGCGTATTTTTGATCCACAGGAGTTGACGTGAAAGCAGTGACGAGGGACGAGTTCCAAGTGACGAGATAATTTATGAACATATACTTGGATTTTCAGTACTCATTTACCATTTTTCAAAACCATTGAACTAATGCTGTTTCTCGTCACTCGTTGCTCGAACCTCGTCCCTTAATCCAATGCGCATCTACATGCAAACCGACTTCATGGCCAACAGGCCGCCTCGCTATTACCAGTTGATTCTGGAAAAAGATCTGCTTGGCGGCTGGGCGGTGGTGCGTGAATGGGGCCAGCAGGGCGCCGGCGGCCGGGTTAAACGTGAACATTTTGCCGATCAGGAAAGCGCGCAACACGCGCTCATGCAAATACGTGACAAGCAGCTCGCACGCGGGTATAAAGTAGTCTTCATACAGGGACAGGACCACCTGACATGAATGCTAACGACAAGATAGAAACTGGAAATCATGCCTTCAGCAATCCGGTGCCACACTATGTCGAACGCTACGGCCTCAGCGCCGCTCCTTTCTCCAATCAGCACGAAGATCGTTTTGTCTACCTTGATGCCGAGCGCCTGCAACGGCTCAATATGCTTGAGCACCTTACCCGTTACAGCGAACTCCTGCTGATCATTACCGGCCCCAAAGGCATCGGCAAGAGCAGTCTGTTACAGCGTTTCGTGCTCAATACGGATGAAGACACGCTGGTCAGTCAGGTTAACGCCAGCCCCATGATGGACGCCAACGCGCTGCTGCAAAGCATTGCCCGTGGCTTTGGTCTCAATCCGCCTGACGATGATCCGGTCGCCCTGCAGGATGCGCTCTACCATCATCTCGCCAGTCTTCATCATCAGGAAAAAACCCCGCTGCTGGTCATCGACGACGCCCACGTCCTGCCGCAGGCCGCACTGGAAACGCTGTTCAATCTGGCCGATGCGGAAGCCAGCGATGGCAATCTATTGCGCATTATTCTGTTCAGCGATCCGCAAATTGAAACCATGTTGCAAAGCCCGGCTATTCGCGGACTGCGTGAACGCGTCACCCACAGCATGGTCATTCCGCCGCTCGATGAAGAACAGACCGTGGGCTATATCCGCCACCGCCTGCAGGTTGCCGGTCTGCAGGGCAATCTGCCATTCAGCAGCAAGGAATTGCACAAAATTTTTCGCAACTCCGCAGGCATTCCGGCGCGCATTAATGAATGCGCCCACCTGATACTCAACGGCGACAAACTGGATCAGGCGGTCAAAGATTTTCACACGCCCAAACTCCGCTTCAAACTACCGGCGCTGCGCCTGCCTGCCGGACTGACAGGCCTGCGTGAGCGAATCCGGCCCGCGCAGATTGTGCTCGCCCTTGTTGCCGTAACCGGCGTCAGCCTCGGCCTGATCTATCAGGATGAAATCAATGCGCTGTTTGCCCCGGCGAGTCCGCCACCGGCTCCGCAGGATTCCGCCACGCCGCCGCCCGGTGGCCCGATAAACCCGGCGCCCGTCCCGGAAATAATCGCCTCGCAGGAAACCCCAACGGCAAAACCCGAACCTGTCCCCGTAATCCCCGATACCAGCGTCACGACGGAAACACCCGCCGTCAAACCCGAAGCAGCAATACACAAGCCGGCTGCGCCTGTTGCCGATGAACCCGCTCAGACCCGGCCACCTGAAGCGAAGATCCAGCCCGAAGTCGCGCCCCCTGCGGTTGCAGAACCGACGCCGGCGATCGCGCCCGCTCCCAAACCCGCGCCTGAGCCAGCCGCGCCGCTCATCAGCGACGTCAGTCCCAATCCGGTTAAAACCAGCCGTCAACCCCAGACAATCGCCCTGCTCGGGGATCACTTCAGCAAAGACATGCAGGTCACAGTATTCTGGTCCGGCGGCCAGAAAACCCTTTCCGCCCAGCAAATCCGCATCATCAGCCCGAATGAAATGGAGCTGCGCATTACAGTTGGCCGTCAGCCGGACAACTGGAAAATCCGCCTCACCGATCCCCTGAGCAAACAGAGCAGCACCGCCGGGTTCAACGTGGTGGCCGCCGCCACTAAAAAAGCGCCACCGGCATCATCCCCGACACCCTCCCGCCAGACTCTGCATGGCGAAGACTGGATCGCCGCGCAAAATCCGACACACTTCACCCTGCAATTAATGGGCGGTTACCAGAAAAGCCGCCTGCAGGACTTTGTTAAGCAACATAAGCTGCAGGATGTCGCCCGGTTCAGCCGCCTGCGAAATGATCGCCCCTGGCATGTGCTGATTCAGGGACGCTACGCCAGCCGCGCAAAAGCGGAAGCCGCCGCCCGCCGCATCACAACGACGATTCGTGGCGTCAAACCCTGGATTCGCCCCTTCGCCGATATTCAGAAAACACTTGAAAAACAGGCGGTGGTTCCCCCTCCCACCCGCATTAGTAAAAACCCGACGCCGCCATCGAGCAGCGACAAAACCACCAGCGCCGCCTGGATCTGGAGTCAGGATCCCAGCCATTACACCCTGCAACTGCTGGGCGGACAAACCGAGGCCGGCATCCGCCGGTTTATTCAACAACACCAACTCAGCGGTAAAGCCGTCTATTACCGCACCACCCGCAATCAACGCCCCTGGTATGTGCTGATCTATCACAGCTATGCCGATCGCGCCGCCGCGCGCGCCGCCATTTCAAGCCTGCCCCCCACCCTGCGCAAAACCCAGCCCTGGGCGCGCAGCTTTGCCAGCATCCACGCCGAAATCCTGCCCGATCGCTAAATATTAAAGGAACCTCTGATTAATTCCGTTCGCCCTGAGCTTGTCGAAGGGTGAACCATATAACATTATGATTTTACAATGCTTAGCGTTCATGGTTCGACCCTTCGTCAGGCTCAGGACTTCACCATGAACGGCGGAATTAATCAGAGTTTCCTTAAGTGTTCCTAATTCCGCACACCTATGGAACAGCGGTGGAATTGTAGGTACGGCTTTTACCCTTCGGGTATAGGCGAGCCGTACAGGTACGATTGAAATCGTACCTACAACAGGTTCCGGTAATACATTAGATATACTGGAATCAGGAACAGCTATTAGTTTCGGCTTCAGCCAAACGCCACTCATAAGCCTCTGATTCAGTGCGCCGCCTGCGCCGGACAGCGGCAATTAGATTGAAGCATGGCGGCCAGATCGGTATACTGCTTGGCCATTTTGTCCGTAGTTGGCGTAGATTATTATTAAGGTATTGGAATCAGAGTGAGTACACAGCCCAAGCTAGAAAACAGTCTCTATCGTCCTGAATTTGAACGGGATAATTGTGGTTTTGGTCTAATCGCGCAGATGGACGGCAAGCCCAGTCACTGGTTGCTGGAAACCGCCATTGGCGCGCTGGCTCGCCTGACCCATCGTGGCGCGGTTGCCGCCGACGGCAAAACCGGCGATGGCTGCGGGCTGTTGCTGAAAAAACCTGACAGCTTCCTGCGCTCACTCGCCGAACAACAGGGCTTTGCCCTCAACCCTCTCTACGCCGTCGGCATGGTCTTCCTGAATTCGGAAACCGATCTGGCCGACACGGCCCGTAAGACGCTTGCAACCGAGCTGGAAAGAGAAGGCCTTGAGGTACTGGGCTGGCGCGTGGTGCCGACGGATACCGCCGCCTGTGGTGATGAAGCGCTGAAAACCCTGCCGCAGATTGAACAGATTTTCGTTAATGCCGCCGAGGGCATGGATGAAATCACCTTCGAACGTCACCTGTATATTGCCCGCCGTCGCACTGAAAAAGCCATCGAACAGAACGACGAGATGTTCTATGTGCCCAGCCTGTCCTCCTCGGTGATTTCCTTCAAGGGACTGGTGATGCCGGAAAACCTGCCGGTGTTCTATCAGGATCTGAACAACCCGGCAATGGAATCGGCCACCGCCGTGTTCCATCAGCGTTTCTCCACCAACACCTGGCCCCAGTGGCGACTGGCGCAACCCTTCCGCTATCTGGCTCATAACGGCGAAATCAATACGGTGCAGGGCAACCGCAACTGGTCGGTGGCGCGCGGCCACAAATTCGAATCACCGCATATCCCGATGGAGGATGTGCGTCCGCTGGTGTCCATGAGCGGGTCCGACTCCAACAGTCTGGATAATATGCTCGAAGCCCTGCTCGCCGGCGGCATGGATATTTTCCGCGCCATGCGCCTGCTGATTCCACCAGCCTGGCAGAACGTCGACACCATGGATGCCGATCTGCGCGCCTTCTATGAATACAACTCCATGCATATGGAACCCTGGGACGGCCCGGCCGGCATCGTCATGACCGATGGCCGCTACGCCGCCTGCTCCATGGACAGAAACGGTCTGCGTCCAGCGCGCTGGGTGATCACCAAAGACCGCCACATCACTCTGGCCTCGGAAATCGGCGTCTATGATTACAAAGCCGAAGACGTGGTCAGCAAGGGCCGCCTGAAACCCGGACAAATGGTGGCGGTGGATACCCAGACCGGCGAACTCCTGCAACCGGAAGATATCGATAATCGTCTGAAAAGCGCCCAGCCTTACAAGGATTGGATCTGCAACCGTTCCCTGCGCCTGAAATCAAAGCTCTCGGAAGAAAGCTGCGACAGCCTGCTTTCTCCTGAACAAACCAACATCTATCAAAAGCTGTTTCAGGTCAGCTTCGAGGAACGCGATCAGGTGATTCGCCCGCTGGCCGAAAACGGCATGGAAGCGATTGGCTCGATGGGCGATGACACCCCCTTCCCGGTGCTCTCGCGCCAGTTGCGCTCGCCTTATGATTATTTCCGCCAGCAGTTTGCTCAGGTCACCAACCCGCCCATCGATCCCATCCGTGAGCAGGTGGTGATGTCGCTGGAAACCTGCTTCGGTCGTGAGCGTAATATGTTCGAGGAAACCCCCGAACATGCCGATCGCCTGCTGATCGACTCGCCGGTGTTGTCCACCAGCAAGTTCCGCCAGTTGCTGGCGCTGGGCGAGGAAAATCCGGATTACGCCAGTCAACGCATCAATCTGAACCGGCCGCTGGCACAAAGCCTGAAAGACAGCCTGCAGACCATTTGCAACGAAGCGGTGGCGGCGGTAAAAGCCGGCACGGTCATTCTGGTGCTCAGTGATATCGACATCGACAGCAACACCCTGCCCGTCCACGCTCTGCTCGCCACCGGCGCTATTCACCACCGCCTGATTGCCGAAGGTCTGCGCTGTGACGCCAACATCGTGGTGGAATCCGGCAGCGCGCGCGACCCCCATCATTTCGCCACCCTCATCGGTTATGGCGCGACGGCGATTCATCCCTATCTGGCTTATGAAGTCATTCGCGATCTGGTGCGCGCCGGTGAAATTAGCGAAAAAGACGCCTGTAAACTGGATGCCCAGTATCGTAAAGGCATCAACAAGGGGCTGTATAAAATCACCTCAAAAATGGGCATTTCCACTATTTCCAGTTATCGCGGCGCGCAGTTGTTTGAATCCGTCGGCCTGCATCAGGACGTGATCGAACTCTGCTTCAGAGGCACAACCAATCGGGTGCAGGGCGCGCGTTTTGAAGATCTCGAAGCCGAACAGCGCAGCCTGCACGCGCAGGCCTGGAATGCCCGCAAACCCATTGCACCGGGAGGATTACTGAAATTTATTCATGGCAGCGAAGATCACGCCTATAATCCGGACGTGGTGCAAACCCTGCAAAGGGCTGTGAAAACCGGCGACTACGCTATATATAAAGACTATGCCGCGCAGGTCAATCAACGTCCGGCGCTGTCCCTGCGCGATCTACTGAAACTGCGTGAAGACACAACGCCCATTTCGCTGGATGAAGTCGAAGCCGAAGAAGATATTCTCATGCGTTTCGACTCCGCCGCCATGAGTCTTGGCGCACTGTCACCGGAAGCTCATGAAACCCTCGCCGAAGCCATGAACCGTCTCGGCGGGCGCTCCAACTCCGGCGAAGGCGGCGAAGATCCGGTGCGCTATGGCACCGAAAAACGCTCCAAGATCAAACAGGTGGCCTCCGGCCGCTTTGGCGTCACCCCGGCCTACCTGCGCTCGGCGGAAGTGCTGCAGATCAAGGTGGCGCAGGGCGCCAAGCCCGGTGAAGGCGGCCAGTTGCCCGGTCACAAGGTCAACGAACTGATTGCCGAGCTGCGTTACTGCAAGCCCGGCGTGGCGCTGATCTCCCCGCCACCGCATCACGATATTTATTCAATCGAAGATCTGGCCCAGCTTATTTTCGATCTCAAACAGGTCAATCCGAAGGCGCTGGTCTCGGTAAAACTGGTGGCCGAAGCCGGTGTCGGCACCATTGCCGCCGGTGTGGCCAAGGCCTATGCGGATCTGATCACCATCTCCGGCTATGACGGCGGCACCGGCGCGTCACCGCTGACCTCGGTGAAATACGCAGGCGGCCCCTGGGAACTGGGATTGAGTGAGACCCATCAATTACTGCGCGCCAACGATCTGCGCGACAAGGTGCGCCTGCAAACCGACGGCGGTCTGAAAACCGGGCTGGACGTGGTCAAGGCCGCGATCCTCGGCGCGGAAAGTTTCGGCTTCGGCACCGGCCCGATGGTAGCCATGGGCTGTAAATATCTGCGCATCTGTCATCTCAATAACTGCGCCACCGGCATCGCCACTCAGGATAATATCCTGCGCAGCGATCATTTCATCGGGCAGGTGGACATGGTGATGAACTATTTCCGTTTCATTACCCGTGAAGTGCGCGAACTGCTGGCGCAACTCGGCTGCCGCAAGCTGACCGATCTGATCGGCCGCACCGATCTGCTGGAACTGCTGGAAGGCAACACGGATAAACAGCGGAACCTGGATCTCGGTCCGCTGCTCAGTGACGGCGGCATACCGGATGACAAACCCCAGTTCTGCACCGAACCGCATAACGAACCCTTTGACAAAGGCGAGCTGGCCGAACAGATGGTCGCCGATGCGCTGCCGGCGATTGAAAACAAATCGGGCGCGGAATTCAGTTATCAGGTGCAAAATATTCATCGCTCTATCGGCGCGCGTCTGTCCGGTGAAATCGCCGTCCGCCACAGCAACACCGGCATGGAAGACCAGCCCATTATTCTGAAACTCACCGGCACCGTTGGACAAAGTTTCGGCGTCTGGAATGCGGGCGGCCTGCACATGTATCTCGAAGGCGACGCCAACGATTATGTCGGCAAGGGCATGGCCGGCGGCAAACTGGTGCTGCGCCATCCTCAAGGCAGTCAGTTTGATTCCGCCAGCACGCCGATTATGGGCAACACCTGTTTATACGGCGCAACCGGCGGCAAGCTGTTCGCCGCGGGCGCAGCCGGTGAACGTTTTGCGGTGCGCAATTCCGGCTGTCACGCAGTCGTTGAAAGCGTCGGCGATCATGGCTGTGAATACATGACCGGCGGCATGGTTGCCGTACTCGGCGACACCGGCACCAACTTCGGCGCCGGCATGACCGGCGGCTTCGCCTATGTCTATGACAAAGCAGGCAACTTCGTTGACTGCATCAATCAGGACATCAATATTCAGCGCATCGGCGCCGAACACATGGAAGCCTATCGCAACCATCTGCGCGAAGTGCTGGAAGAATTCGTACGCGAAACCGGTAGTCAGCATGGCAAGGCCATCCTCGACAACTTTGCCGATGCAGCGGGCAAGTTCTGGCTGGTTACCCCGAAAGCCGCCTCGCTGGAGGATCTGCTCGAAGATTTACAACGCGCAGCGGCTTGATGGGTGGCTAGTGGCTGGTAGCTAGTAGCTAGGAACATCAGGTGTCGGAGTCGGTTTTTTTCGACTCCGATACCTAAGTGCTTTTTTAACAGTTAGAGATTCAAATACTTTTATTTAGTGGACAGGTGCGAGGAATTACGATCCCAGCTACCCGTCCCCAGCAACTAGAAACTGATTTCATATGGGAAACAACTTTCAATTCATTCAAATCAAGCGCCACGATCCGGACAAGAAACCGGCGGCTGAACGCAAAAAGGAATACCGTGAAATCTACGGCAAATTCGATGCGGAACGCGCGGCGGAACAGGCCGATCGTTGTCTGGCCTGCGGCAATCCCTATTGTGAATGGAAATGCCCGGTGCACAACTATATTCCCAACTGGCTCAAGCTGATCGCCGAAGGCAATATTAACGAAGCTGTTGAGCTTTCCCACCGCACCAATTCTCTGCCGGAAATCTGCGGCCGGGTTTGCCCGCAGGACCGACTCTGTGAAGGCGCCTGCACCCTTAACGATGGCTTTGGCGCGGTCACCATCGGCGCGATTGAAAAATATATTTCCGACACCGCCTTTGCTCAGGGCTGGCGGCCGGATCTGTCCAATGTCAAAGACAGCGGCAAACGCGTCGCCGTTATCGGCGCAGGACCGGCAGGACTGGGTTGCGCCGATGTGCTCGCACGCAATGGCGTCAAAGCCATCGTTTATGATCGCAACCCGGAAATCGGCGGCCTGCTGACCTTTGGCATTCCTGAATTCAAACTGGAAAAAGACGTGGTTAAAAACCGCCGCCAGATCCTCGAAGGCATGGGCGTGGAGTTTGTGCTCGATACCGAGGTTGGCAAGGATATCAGCCTGGAACAACTCATCGATCAGCATGATGCCGTGTTCATGGGCATGGGCACATATAACTATATGAAAGGCGGTTTTCCCGGTGAGGATTTACCCGGCGTTTATGAGGCCCTGCCGTTTTTGATCTCCAATGTTAAACGCTGTCTGAAACTGGAAAAAGATCCCGCTGACTTTATTAATATGGACGGCAAACATGTGGTCGTCCTCGGTGGCGGCGACACCGCGATGGACTGCAACCGCACCTCGATTCGTCAGGGTGCGTTCTCGGTCAGTTGCGCCTATCGCCGCGACGAGGCCAACATGCCCGGCTCCAAACGCGAAGTCGCCAACGCCAAAGAAGAAGGCGTGCAATTTCTCTGGAACCGCCAGCCGGTTGAAATCGTCGGCAATGGCCGGGTCGAAGGCGTTAAAGTCGTCACCACACAACTGGGCGAGCCGGATGAACGCGGCCGCCGCCGACCTGAACCGGTTCCCGGCTCGGAAGAAATCATCATGGCCGATGCGGTGATCATCGCCTTTGGTTTTCGTCCCAGCCCGCCCGACTGGCTCGACCCGCTCAAGATCGAACTGGATGAGCGCGGTCGCGTGAAAGCGCCACTGGCCCAAACCTTTAAACACCAGACGACCAACCCCAAGGTCTTCGCCGGTGGCGACATGGTGCGCGGCTCGGATCTGGTGGTCACCGCCGTTTATGAAGGTCGCCAGGCGGCCGAAGGCATTCTCGACTATCTGGAGATTTAATTCATTCAACGCAAAGTCGCAAAGACGCAGAGTTCACAAAGGATTTTTTATTTAACATCCATGTAAGCCAAAACAAGCAACTCTGCGTTCTTTGCGACTTTGCGTCTTTGCGTTAAAAAAAATATGACAAATTTAAAAAACGATCGTTTCCTGCGCGCGCTGCTGAAGCAGCCCGTCGATGTCACACCGGTATGGATGATGCGCCAGGCGGGTCGCTATCTGCCTGAATACCGCGCCACGCGACAGAAGGCCGGTGACTTTATGGCGCTGTGCAAAAATCCCGAGTACGCCACCGAAGTCACTATCCAGCCGCTGGATCGATTCGAACTGGATGCGGCGATTCTGTTCTCCGACATTCTCACTATTCCCGATGCGATGGGACTGGGTCTGTATTTTTCTGAAGGCGAAGGCCCGCGCTTTAAACATCCGCTGCAGGATAAAGCCGCTATCGATAAACTGACGGTGCCCGACATCGCCGCCGAGCTGGGTTATGTGACGGATGCGGTAAGCATGATTCGCAAACAGCTGGATGGCCGCGTGCCGCTGATCGGTTTTACCGGCAGCCCCTGGACGCTGGCCACCTATATGGTGGAAGGCAGCAGCAGTAAGGAATATGCGAAAGTCAAAGGCATGCTCTACGATCAGCCCGCGCTATTGCACAAATTGCTGGATGTGCTGGCGCGCACCATTATTGAATACCTTAACGCCCAGGTTGAAGCCGGCGCACAGGCCTTGATGATTTTTGATACCTGGGGCGGAGTGCTCACCACCCGCGACTATAACGAATTTTCCCTGCGTTATATGCAACAGATTATTGACGGCGTAAAACGCGAACACAACGGTCAGCGCATCCCGCTGGTGATGTTCAGCAAGGGCGGCGCGCAATGGCTGGAGGCGCAGGCCGAAGCCGGCGCTGACGCGCTGGGACTGGACTGGACCATCGACATCGGCGACGCCCGCGCCCGGGTCGGCGATAAAGTCGCGCTACAGGGCAACATGGATCCCTGCGTACTCTATGCCTCTCCCGAACGCATTCGTCAGGAAGTCGCCGCCATTCTGAAAAGCTACGGCGCGGGCAGCGGTCATGTTTTTAATCTGGGACACGGCATTCATCAGCATGTTGATCCCGAACACGCCAGAGCCTTTGTTGATGCGGTGCATGAATTAAGCGCGCCTTATCATAAATAAGCCCATGCAGATAACCGGCCACCTGCGCAAAATGATCGGCAAACTGGATGCGCCCGTACAGTATCAGTTACCGCTAGATGACGAGCGAATCGATATGAATGCGCTCATTGGTCAGCATATTCAATTGAATTATACGGGCGAGATTCACTGCACCGCCTGCGGCCGCAAGACGAACAAAAGTTTTAATCAGGGCTATTGTTATCCCTGTTTCAAAAAGCTCGCCCAGTGCGATAGCTGTATCGTCAAACCGGAACTTTGCCACTATGCAAACGGCACCTGCCGCGAGCCCGAGTGGGGCGAGCAACATTGTCTGCAGGATCACTTCGTTTATCTGGCGAACTCCTCCGGCATCAAGGTCGGCATCACCCGCGGCACCCAGATCCCCACACGCTGGATCGATCAGGGCGCAAGTCAGGCCATCCCTATTTTCAGGGTAAAAAACCGTCTGCTCTCCGGACGTCTTGAAATGATTTTGAAACAGCATGTTTCCGATCGCACCGACTGGCGCAAAATGCTCAGGGGCGTCCCCGAAGAACTCGACCTCGCGCACAACCGCGATGCGTTGTTTAACGCTTGCGAAAAAGAGATCGATGAACTCATCGCTGAAAACGATGCCGATGCCGTCACCGCGCTGCATTCAGAAACACCGACAAGTATTGAATTTCCGGTCAACACCTATCCGAAGAAAGTTAGCTCGCTTAGTTTTGACAAAATGCCTGAAATCGAGGGACAGCTCAAAGGCATCAAGGGCCAGTACCTGATTCTCGACAGCGGCGTGCTCAACATTCGTAAATTCGGTGGCTATCGGGTGCAGTTGCAGGTTGATGGATAAAAATTTTAACGCAAAGACGCGAAGGCGCAGAGGACGCAAAGAAAAATTTATACAGGAAGCTCTGATTAATTCCGTTCGCCCTGAGCCTGTCGAAGGGTGAACCATATAACATTATGATTTTACAATGCTTAGCGTTCATGGTTCGCCCCTTCGTCAGGCTCAGGACTTCACCACGAACGGCGGAATTAATCAGAGCTTCCTAAAATAATTTCATCTATTCAAGATGGGTTGGTATCAGAAATACATATCCAGGCCAATTATGGTAAAAGCCATTCTAAACTTTGCGTCCTCTGCGCCTTCGTGTCTTTGCGTTGAAAGAAAACAATTCGAACTTTATATTTTTTTGAAGGTAAAACTATGGAAAAGATTCTCGAAATTCGTGATGGTTGCAGCACCCCGGCTCAGTTGCTGCGCAGTCTGGCCTTTGCCCGCTATCTGAAAATCTACAAAAACCAGTTCATCGAGGATCTGCAAAACCGCTCGGATCTGCAAAAGCACGAGGCCAAACAGAAGATTGACTATATCGAGTCGGTCAAAGTGCGGGATCTGATCAACATTCTCGAATCCCGCGGCTTCGACAGTGCAAAAGAAAAGGAGCGCGCGCGCGAACTGGTCAAATTCATGGATGGCGCGTTTCATCACTATCGCGGCGCCGGCTATTCGCGTCTGGTGCGTCTGCAAAATGACGTGGTCTCGACCGGACTGGAGACCCCCGACACAGTCAAGGATAAAGTCACTGACAAGGCCGGCACTCTCTCGGATCTGGTTCTGGAAACCCGCCGCCAGTTGCTCAACAATGTCGGTCTGGATCAGGGCGTGCGCCGCAGCTCCGGTATGGACGCCTCGCCCAATGTCACGGCCGGTGAAATCTCCGGACATTATTTCAATTACCCGGCGGATTATGTCGAGCTGGCGCATGTGCCACTGACCATTGCCGCTGATATTCAGACCGGCGTGGACTACTCTACGCCCTCGAACAAACGCGCCAGGCCTTTTTACGAACTGAAACATAATCCCCTGAAGCTGGAAAAATTTGTCGCCAATGACTGGGTCTCGGTGCCCCTGCAGGTCGGCGCCTCGCTGATCATCGCCTATATTCACAAGTCGCGCGGCTGCATTGAAATGGAGCCGGGTCTGCTCAACCTGTTCCCCTTTGCCCGCATCCGCGAAATCACCGAACAACGCCGCGCCGACGGCCTGTTCTTTTTTGGCGATCCCAATGCGACAGAAAAAGATCTGGGTTATTACTATGACGAAAAGAACAATGTCCTGATCGGCGTGGTTCCCAACATCGATGAACTGAAGTACTTTGGTTATGCGAAAAAGCCGGTGCTGACTCTGCATAACGTGCTCGCGATTCTCGATGGCGATTTGCCCCTGCATTGCGGCTGCACCCGCTACGTGGTGCGCTTCGATGAAAACGATGAACCCTATATTGCCGAGATGCTGATCAAGGCCGATGACATGGGCAAGATCAGCCTGCGCAAAGGCGAAGATAAATTAACCCGCCCGGTTTTCTACGGCACCGAAACCGGCGCCTTCGCCTGTCTCGACGGCTTCAGCGATCAGGCCAAAATGCAAATGGCCGGCCGCGAAGTAGGTTATAACAAGGAGACCGGCTCCAATGCGCGCCAGATCGTGCCGGTCACCGAGGTCACCGAACTGTTCCGCGGCGATCCCCTGGACGTGCTGCTGTACATGAAC